>NZ_DEXB01000007.1:0-30768 GCF_002366485.1 Hyphomonas sp. UBA3195 | reverse complement strand
AATGGTCATCAGTGGGCTTCCTTCGGGGTTTCCATCAGCTCGATCAGGACACCGTTCGAATTTTTCGGGTGGACGAAAATGATGGGAGTCCCATGGGCGCCAATCCGGGGTTTTCCGAGGACTGTGGCGCCACGCTTGCCCATCTCTTCGACTGCTTCGTTGATGTCATCCACTTCAAAGCAGACATGATGCTGGCCGCCTTTCGGGTTCTTCGTGATGAAGTTGGCGATAGGGGATTCGGCGTTCAACGGCTCGATCAGCTCAATCTGGCTATTCGGTAGATTGACGAAACAGACCTTTACGCCTTGCTCCGGCATGTCGAACGGCGTGGTGATATCTTTGGCGCCATAGAGTGTCCGATAGGTTTCGCAGGCGGCTTCAAGATCCGGCACTGCGACACCGACATGGTTCAAGGGACCAATTTTAAACTCTGACACGGGTTTCAACTCCTCAGGACGATCACTTCTATTACGGGACGGTGACCAAATGTTTCAAGACAAGCCTTCCGCAGGGCGCGGCCGACGGTACGCTCAACTGCATCATCGTCCATTCGGTCGCGTTTCTTCATGCGACCAATTGCATCCTCGGCCGCGATCTCAAGCGGCTCGATGCTCTCATCAGCAAGGCGACCATCGGTTTCCGACAAGCCTTTCGCCAACACGATGGGGCCGTCGAGTATGTCTCCATCATCGTCCAGCGTCATGGACGCGAAGATGATTCCAGCCCAGGAAAGTTTCCGGCGTTCCTCAATTCCCTGCGCACCTTCCGGCACCAGCCGATCCCCATCTAGAAACAACCGACCGGCTGGAACGACGTCAACAATCTGGGCCTTTCCCGGTGCGATCCGGATCAGGCTGCCATTTTGCGGCGTTACAGCATGGGGAACCTGCAGTGATTTCGCGAAATTGGCATGTTCCATGATGTGCCGACGCTCGCCGTGCACGGGAATTGATACTTGCGGGCGCACCCATCCATACATGCGGCGCAGCTCGTCCCGGCAAGGGTGACCGGAGACATGTATCGGATATGGCACCATGCGCGGCGTGATCACCCTGACGCCCTGCTCTGCCAGTGCATTCTGAAGCGCAAAAATCCCCTTTTCATTGCCTGGGATCTGTCGGGACGAGAAGATCACTGTGTCGCCTTCATGGAGCGACACATTACGATGATCCCGCCGTGAGATTCTCGTCAATGCGGCCCGCGCTTCACCCTGACTTCCCGTACAGAGATACAGGATGTGTTCGGCGGGAATCTGGCTCGCTTCGGATTCGTCAATGAATTCCATATGCGGCGGCAATATGCCGACGGATTTTGCCGCGTCCGTAATGCGATGCATGCTGCGCCCGACCAGACATACAGCCCGGCCCGCCGACTCGGCAGCTTCAACGATCGATTTCACTCGTGCCACATTTGATGCAAATGTGGTCACGGCCACGGCTTGTTTCTGCTCGGCGATCAGATCTATCAGCCCTTGCTTCACCGACTCTTCGGACCCGGACTCCCCTTCTTCGAAGACATTAGTTGAATCACAGACCATGGCGAGAACGCCTTCATCCCCCAGGGCAGTCAGGCCTTTGACATCCGTCGCAGATCCGATCTGGGGATCCGGATCGATCTTCCAGTCGCCGGTGTGCAGGATCGTGCCCAGCGGCGTCTTGATCGCCAAGGCGTTCGGCTCGGGAATTGAGTGAGTCAGCGTGACATAGGTAACCTCGAACGGCCCGGCCTGAACTGTTCCGCCCAGCGCAACCGGCTTGAGCCAGGACGGGTCCACGCCCCGCTCAACCATTTTCGAACGCACGAGCTCTGCCGTGAATGGCGTCGCATAGATCGGGGCCTTTGTTTGCAGGCGCGGATATAACAGGCCGACTGCGCCGATATGGTCCTCATGCGCATGTGTCAGGAATACCGCATCGATCTTCTCCCCGATCAGATATTCGGGATCCGCGCAGATCAGGTCGATCCCCGGCGTCTCAAGTGATCCGAACGTCACACCAAGGTCGGCAATGATCCAACGGCGGTCGTGCGCCGGGCCGTAGCCATAGGCATTGAGGTTCATGCCGATCTCATCGCAGCCCCCCAGGGGGAGGAAAACCAGCTCGTCCTCTATACCGTTCGTGTCTGCCATAGGTCTCAACTGTTCCGTTTGTAGATTTCGAGCAGGCCACGAATGGTAATATCCTGATCGTAATAATCTATTGTTTCGCTGGCACCTTCAAAGAGGGAGGCCACACCGCCGGTGGCAACCACTTTCATGGGCTTTCCATATTCAGCCTTGATGCGGGTTACGAGCCCATCAATGAGATCGATGTATCCCCAGAAGACACCTGACTGCATGGCGCTGATCGTGTCTTGGCCGATCACTTGGGCTGGTTTCTGGATCGCAATGCGTGGCAGCTGCGCCGCCGCATCATGTAGTGCCCGCATGGACAGGTTGATACCGGGAGAGATGATGCCGCCCTCAAAGCCGCCATCTTCCGCCACAACGTCAAACGTTGTCGCCGTTCCACTATCAATCACAATGAGATTGCCGGAATAGGTCATGTGCGCCCCGAGCGCGCTCACAATCCGGTCGGCCCCAACCTGTTCGGGCCGGTGAATGCGCACTTCAACACCCGTTTTCAGATTGGGATCCCCAATGAACAAGGGCTCGAGATTGAGATATCGACGCGCAAGATTACGAAAATTGAACTGGGCTTGAGGTACGACGGTTGAAATCACGCATCCTTTGATGTGCTTCAAGTCCATTCCATACATGTCCGCCAGCCGCCACAACCATGCCGCGTGGTCGTCGGCGGTCTTGGTGGCATCGGTCGCGCTGCGCCACTGGTTGACCCAGGTCTCGCCGTCATGAATGCCGAACACCGTGTTCGTGTTGCCTACATCAATTGCCAGCAGCATCGCTTAGCTACTCCCTATCAGGCTGACATCACCAGCCCGGACTATCTCCTGACGTCCATCGGGCAATCTGAGCACCAGCGACCCGTCTTCCGCCATATCTTCCAACACGCCTATCAGGGGATCGCCGTTTCGCGAAACCGAGATCGTCTGACCGAGCCCCTCAGCGACCTTCAGCCAATCTTGCCGCAACGTCTCAAATCCTTGTCGCGCTTGTTCACGACGACGCCCAAACGCACCGCGAAGCGTCGTCAGGACATCTTCCGGGGTCAGGACTGCGTCGCCCCTTAAAGAATGCAATGATGTTGCCATTTGGCCAGCGCCCTCAGGTGCGGAAGCCACATTGATCCCAATGCCTGCGGCGACCCAGAACCCAGCGCCCTGCCCGCCGGTTTCGATCAGAATGCCGGAAATCTTGGCGCCATTCACGCGCGCATCGTTGGGCCATTTCAAACGGACGGGGGCGTCTGGCGCGAGCTGCGCAGCCACATCAGAAACAGCCAATGCTCCGGCGAAGGGAATACGAGAGGCTACTGGAATGCCGCCGGGCTCATGAAACAGCGCAGTGGAAAACAAGTTTCCAGACGGCGAGATCCATGGACGCTGCAAACGGCCGCGCCCAGCTGTCTGAGCTTCTGCGACAAGCCAGCAATCGTCGAAATCGCCAGCCTTCGCCCGTCGCCTCGCTTCGGAATTTGTGCTGTCTATGACGCCAAGGTGGTAGACGGGCCAGGTTAAGCTCAACCTGCAAGTCCCAGAGCCGCTGTGCCCGCCCACCCTGATAGTGCGCTTATGAAGAACAGGAACAGGATACCGGCAATCAGCGCTGCGAGCAGAACTGTGATCGTCACGGGGCCATCGACCGCCTCGAAACGCTCTGTTGGCTCATCAAACCACATGATCTTGATCAGACGGAGATAATAGCCAAGCGATACGACAGACGCGAGCACGAGAATTATGACGACTGGCATCAAACCGGCCTCAACCCCGGCGGACAACACTTCCCATTTTCCAAAGAATCCACCGAACGGTGGAAGACCCGCCATTGAGAAGATCAGAATGGAAAGAGCTATCGCCAGCACGGGGCGCTTGCGCATCAAACCACCAAGCTCGTTAATTCCTTCCACCATTCCGCCTTTACGACGCATGGCAAGCACGCCCATGAACAGGCCAAGCGACGCAATTACGTACAGCGTCATGAAGACCAGCAAAGGCCCCGCACCCAATTCCGGACCCGCGGCTACAGCGACGAGCGCGTAGCCCATATTCGCAATCGATGAGTAGCCGAGCAGACGCTTGATGTTGGTCTGTGTCAGCGCGCCCAGCGAGCCGATAATCATCGACAGGCCGGCAATGATGCAGAGGATCAGCTGCCACTGGTCGATCACGTCGCCAAACATGGTGAACATGACATTCGCGAAGACCACCATGCTCGCCATTTTGGGCGCGGAGGCGAAGAACGCAACGACAGGTGTCGGCGCGCCTTCATAGACGTCCGGCGTCCAGATATGCATTGGCGCAGCAGAGACTTTGAAGGCGAGGCCGACAATCATCAGGACCATGCCGAACATCATGCCGATCGATGGGTCCGCTGCAGCGATCACGGCATATTCTGTCGAACCGCTGAACCCGTAGACGAGTGATGCGCCATACAGCAGCATGCCAGATGCAAGCGCCCCCAAAACGAAGTACTTCAAGCCAGCTTCGGACGCCTTGGCAGAATCCCGATGGAACGCAGCCAGCACATAGGAAGACAGACTAAGCGTTTCGACGCCCATATAGAGCGTCATCAAGTCAGCCGCCGACAGGATCATGCCCATGCCGAAGGAGGCGAGCAGTATCAGCAGGGAATATTCATACCGGATGGTACCATGCCGCTTCAGGAAACCCTCAGATGTGAGCAGCGCAAATCCTGCCAGGACATAGCTGACAAATTTCGCGAAGTTCACGAACGTGTTCGTACGAACGAGGCCATTGAAGGCTTCGCCGCCTTCATAGTTCATCAGAGAAAACGCGGCGGCCGCAAATAGGGCAAGAGCGCCGAACTTGATAGATACGCTGTTGAAACGATCCTTCAGCGTGGCGCCCACAAGCACGCCAATCAAGGCAGTCGCAACGAGCCAGAGTTCAGGCCCAACAGTCAGTATCATGGCAGTGAAATCAATCACGAGATCAGCCTCCCGCCATCAGGTTCAGAATGCGCAAGGCAGAACCTTCGGTAATATTGAAAATCAAATTGGGTGCAACACCAAACAGGATTGTGAGGATTGCGAGTGGAGCAATGCAGATCCATTCAATCCTGTTCATATCCTTAATCGTGTTCAGATCAGGATTGGTGATTTTTCCAAACACTGTCCGGCGATACAGGGTGAGCATATAAACGGCCGAAAAGATCACACCAAGCGCGGCGCCAAACGCTGCCCAGGTTGAAGCTTGGAAGCCACCGACCATGGTCAGGATCTCGCCGATGAAGCCAGACGTGCCAGGAAGACCGACATTGGCCATGGTGAACAGCATGAAGAACGTGGCATAAACCGGCATCCGGTGAACCAATCCGCCATAGGCGGAAATTTCACGAGTGTGCATCCGGTCATAAACGACGCCAACGATCAGAAAGAGCGCGGCGGAGATCAGGCCGTGGCTCAGCATCTGAAAGATGGCGCCCTGTACGCCGGCTTCGTTGAAGGCGAACACGCCGAGCGTAACAAAGCCCATATGCGCAACTGACGAATATGCGATCAGTTTCTTCATGTCCGTCTGACGCCACGCGACCAGCGATGTGTATACGATCGCGATCACCGCTAGTGCGAACATCATCGGCTGAAACAATTGGCTCGCGTCCGGGAACATGGGCAGTGAAAAGCGCAGGAAGCCATAGCCGCCCATCTTCAGAAGGATGCCTGCCAGCAAAACGGATCCCGCAGTCGGTGCCTGCACGTGCGCATCCGGCAACCATGTATGGACCGGCCACATCGGCAACTTCACGGCGAACGACGCCATGAAGGCCAGCCACAGCCAGGTCTGAACGTTCGGATCGAAGGAATACTTCTCCAGAATCTCGAAGTCAGAACCACCAGCAACCTGGTACATGTACACGACGGCCACGAGCATCAGCAGTGAACCTATCAGCGTATAAAGGAAGAATTTGAACGCCGCATAGATCTTGTCCTTGCCGCCCCAGATTCCGATGATCAGGAACATTGGGATCAGTCCAGCCTCGAAGAAGATATAGAACAGGACGAGATCCATCGCGGTGAAGACACCGATGATAAAGGTTTCAAGAACGAGAAAGGCGACCACATACTCTGTCACGCGCTTGTGGATCGAGTTCCAGCTGGCAAGGAGGCAGATAGGGATCAGGAAAGTGGTCAGCAAAATGAGCGAAATGGACAGGCCATCAATGCCCATCTTGTAGCTGATGTTACGATACCAGCTGTATTGCTCCACCAGCTGGTAGCCCGACTGGGACGCATCAAACGCACCAAATGCTGCGAGCGATGCAATGAACGTGGCGCCAGATATGATCAGGCCAGCCAGAAGCGCTGTGCGCCCCTCGGCATCACTGGACGATGCATCTCGGCTGCCAGCTGTCGCTGCGCGCACGAGCATGATGATGAGTGCACCTGCCAGCGGCAGGAACGTCATCGCTGAAAGAATGGGAAAACCGCCCATTAGTTGGCTCCTCCAGCGCGCAGCCACAGTATTCCGCCGAATACAAGTGCAGCACCGATAATCACAAATGCGTAGTGGTAGAGATATCCGGTATGCATCTTCGACAAGCGCCCAGCCGAAGCCTTGGTCACAGCCACAACACCATCAGGCCCGATGCCGTCGATGATCTTTTTGTCAGCCTTCCAGAAGAGATTGCCGAGCATGGCCGAGCCCTTGATGAGCGTGGCCTGATAGATCTCGTCAAAATACCATTTGTTGTAGAACAGCGAGTGCAACGGACCGCCACTGTCGGCGACACGCTTACCAACACCCCGGTTGAGGTAATAGGTGAACGTCGCAATCAGGAAGCCGGCAATCGTGACGACCAGCGGTGCGTACAACACCCATTCAGGCACATTATGACGATCATGAAGGACATGGTTCTCTGCGGCGCGATAGATCGCGCCAGCCCAGAACGTCTCATTATTGCCGTCCACGAACGCGTCGTAGAAATAAACGCCCGCGAAAATCGCCCCCAGGCTGAGCAGCCCCAGCGGCACCAGCATGACGAGCGGGCTCTCATGCGGCGTGTGATCATGTGCGTGGCCATGTGCGTCATCAGCCGCATGCGCATCTTCATGAGCGTGGTCATCATGATGATCATGCGCTTCCCACGTCTTCGGACCGTGGAACGTCATGTAGATCAGGCGCCAAGAATAGAAGCTCGTCAGGAAGGCTGCAATCAGGCCGAACCAGAAAGCTACCTGACCGAACATGACCTTGGACTGGCCAGCGGCGAAAGTGCTTTCCAGGATGGCGTCCTTGGAGAAGAAGCCAGCGAAACCGATCTGGGTGTGTGGAATACCGAGGCCGATAATGGCAATCGTCCCGATCATCATGGCCGCATAGGTGAGCGGCATGAATTTGGCGAGCCCGCCCATGCGACGCATATCCTGCTCATGGTGCATGCCATGGATAACCGAGCCAGCGCCAAGGAACAGAAGCGCCTTGAAGAAGGCGTGCGTGAAGAGGTGGAACATGGCCGCTTCATAGGCGCCGACACCCGCCACGAAGAACATGTAGCCAAGCTGGGAACAGGTCGAATAGGCGATCACGCGCTTGATATCGTTTTGCGCCATACCAACCGTGGCCGCATAGAGCGCGGTCACCGCACCCACGATGGTGATCATGCCTGCGGCGTAGAATGTGTACTCATAGATCGGCGACAAGAGGCAGACGAGATAGACGCCTGCGGTCACCATGGTGGCGGCGTGGATCAGGGCCGATACAGGGGTCGGACCTTCCATCGCATCCGGCAACCAGACATGCAGGAAGAACTGGGCCGACTTGCCCATAGCGCCAATGAAGAGCAGCACGCCGATAACTTCCAGCGCGTTCAGATTCCAATGCAGGAACGGTATCACCAGGTCCCGGACCGGTGCCGCTTCCGCGAAGCCAACGGGCACAACGGCCGCATTGTTGCGCACGGCGTCCAGTACGGGACCGAACTCGACTGAACGGAATACAAAGAAGACGGCCATGATACCCAGCGCAAGGCCGAAATCGCCTACACGATTGGTAACGAAAGCCTTGATGGAGGCGTCGTTCGGCGCCTTGTTCTGGTACCAGAAGCCGATCAACAGATACGAGGCGAGACCCACGCCTTCCCAGCCAAAGAACAGCTGGATGAAATTGTCAGCGGTGACCAGCATGAGCATCATGAAGGTGAAGAGCGACAAATAGCTGAAGAAACGCGCCTTGTGCGGATCCTCGCTCATGTATCCCCAGGAATAGAGATGCACGAGGCCGGATACGCCGGTGATCACCGCCATCATCACAATGGACAACGTATCGACGCGGATTGCCCAATTCGCCTGGAATTCGCCGACGCTTATCCAAGGCATGAGGGTAATCACATGCTGTTTGATTTCCATGCCCGTCGTTGCGGCGACAAGACTTGCATGATGCTCCTCGGTGCCCATGTGACCGCCAAGACCTGCCACATAGGCAAACAGTTGGATCAGCGACAGCGCGCCTGCTGATAGTACGACAGCAGTGGTCAGCCCCATGACGACCTTGTCGCCAATCTGCTTGTGCACCAGGCCGGTCAGCGCCACGAGCCCCGGTGCAAGGACGATGTACAGGATCAGGATATCTGGAAGCATCGCCTTACCCCTTCATCAGGTCGACATTTTCGACCGAGATATCACCGCGGTTGCGGAAGTAGACGACGAGAATGGCAAGACCAACAGCTGCCTCGGCTGCCGCAACTGTCAACACCAGCATTGCGAAGACCTGCCCGGCAATCGTGCCACTGAATACCGCAAAGGCGATGAGGTTGAGGTTCACCGACAACAGGATCAGCTCAATCGCCATCAGGATGACGATGATGTTCTTGCGGTTCACAAAGATGCCTACGACCCCGATTGTAAACAGGGCCGCCGAAACGGCGAGAAAATGGGAAAGCCCAAGGTCCATGTCTTAGATCCCCTGCCCCGGAGTGGGGTCTTTCAATTCATAGGCATCGCTGCGACGGCGCGAGGTCTGTTTGGCAATGTTCTGACGCTTGGTCTCTGGACGGTGGCGCAGCGTCAGCACGATGGCACCAACCATGGCAACGAGCAGGATGATGCCCGCCATCTGGAACAGCAGCAGGTATTGCGTATACATTACCTGTCCTATGGCCTCGGCATTAGTCTCAGCGCCCGGAGATGCATCGAAATTGGTCTCCATGTCTTCCGTGCCGATCACCGATGCCAGCACGATTTCGGCGGCAAATATGATCCCGACAAGCACAGCGAACGGCCAGTATCTCAGTGTGCCGCGCTTGAGCTCGACGAAGTCGACGTCCAGCATCATAACGACGAACAGGAACAACACAGCAACCGCGCCGACATAGACAACGACCAAAAGCATGGCCAGGAACTCAGCGCCAATCAGCACAAGCAAACCGGCCGATGAGAAGAATGCGAGAATGAGCCACAACACCGAATGAACGGGGTTGCGCGCCATGATCACCGACAGCGCCGATACGAGCACGACGGCCGCGATCAGATAGAAAGCGATGACTGCCACAGCCCTACTAGGCCCCCTTCTTTGCAGGGCAGAATGCCCCATGAGTTAATAGTTTCGGCGGCCTAGCGATAAGGCGCGTCGAGTTCCAGATTCTTGGCGATCAGTCGTTCCCAACGATCTCCGTTCGCGAGCAGGCGGTCCTTGTCATAGAACAGCTCTTCGCGCGTTTCAGTGGCGAATTCGAAGTTCGGCCCCTCCACGATGGCATCGACCGGACAGGCCTCCTGACAGAAGCCGCAATAGATGCATTTCACCATGTCGATATCATAGCGTGTGGTACGACGGGCACCGTCTGCGCGCGGCTCAGCCTCAATCGTGATGGCCTGCGCCGGGCAGATTGCCTCACACAATTTACAGGCGATGCAGCGCTCTTCACCGCTGGGATAACGCCGCAAAGCATGTTCCCCACGGAAGCGCGGAGAAAGAGGATTTTTCTCAAACGGATAGTTCACCGTTGCCTTGCGCGTGAACACTTCCCTTGTCGCCACGACGAGCGCGCCGAGGAAATCGGTCAGGAGCGCGCCGCGGATGGTTTGAGCCAGACTCATGACTGAACTCCCAGATAAACGACATAGCCGGACACAATCAGAACCGCCACGAGCGAGGTTGGCAGGAAGATCTTCCACCCCAGGCGCATCAGCTGGTCATAGCGGTAACGAGGGACAATCGCCTTCACCATCGCGAACATGATGAACAGGAACAGGATCTTGAACATGAACCAGAACAAGCCGGCGAACGCATTCACGAAGGGATGGTCGCGGACGAACTCCTCGCCCAGTGCGAATGGACCATGCCAGCCGCCCAAGAACAGAATCGTCATCAGAGCGCACATCAGGACGATGTTAAGATACTCGCCCAGCATGAACAGCAGGTAGGGCGTTGAGCCGTACTCCACTTGGTAACCAGCGACGAGCTCGGATTCGGCTTCCGGCAAATCGAAGGGTGGCCGGTTCGTCTCAGCGAGCGCTGAGACGAAGAAGATAATGAACATCGGGAACATGACGACAATCAGCGGGAAGTGCTGGAAACTGAAGGCATGCCAGGTCCAGATACCGCCTTCCTGAGCGTTCACAATATCCGTCAGGTTCATCGAACCGACCAGCAGGATGACGGTCACGATTACGAAGCCGATCGAAACTTCATAGGAAACCATCTGCGCCGCCGAGCGCAGCGCGCCGAGGAATGGATACTTGGAGTTCGACGCCCAGCCGCCCATGATGATGCCATAGACGCCCAGCGAACTGATTGCGAACAGGTAAAGCACACCAACATTAAGGTTCGAGATAACCCAACTGGTGCCGCTTGCCGTACCGGGCGCAACCGGAATCGCCGCCCAGGCTGCGAAGGCCAGCGTACAGGTCAGGATTGGCGCGATGAGAAAGACGGTCTTGTTCGCACCAGCCGGAATCACGATTTCCTTGAGCAGGAATTTTCCGAAATCGGCGAATGACTGCATCAAGCCGAAAGGCCCGACGACGTTCGGACCTTTGCGCATCATCACACCAGCCCAGACCTTACGGTCCAAAAGCAGGAGAAATGCGATCGATAACAACAGGACGAGCGTGAACAGTGCGATCTGTCCGAGGACCAGCAATGGCCCCCAAAGTTGCCCGAGAGACTCGACGTAGTTGCTCATGGCGCCCGCCCTACTCCGCTGCTACCGGAGTGTCCAGCGCTGAGGCCAGCGCAGAACATTCGGCCATCGTCTTGGACGCCCGTGCGATCGGGTTCGTCATATAGAAATCGTCAAACACCGGACGGAATGTCGCGGTCGTAAGAGTTGTCGGAGCGGTCGTGATTGGCGTTTTGAGGGCCTCCGCACCCATCGCGCCGGGCGCGAATCCCAGCCCGGAGAAAGTGGTACTTTCACCCTCAGGACCGCGCAACTCAGCGCGCAGCGCATCGGCGGTGTCATAAGGTAGTTTCTTGCCAACGACCTCCGACAAGGCTCGGAAAATAGCCCAGCCTTCGCGCGCTTCACCTTTTGGCTGCACAGCGCGGCTGGTCATCTGGACGCGGCCTTCTGTGTTCACAAAGGTTGCCGACATTTCGGTATAAGCGGCACTCGGCAGAATGATGTCCGCGCGTGCGGCCCCCGCATCTCCATGCGAGCCGATGTATATGACCTTCGCATCGCCAAGACCCGACAGATCGAGCTCGTCAGCTCCGAGTAGCACAACGGTATCCATACCACCGGACAGTATTTCTGCTGTCGCAGCTCCGCCCTCGCCCGGCACAAACCCGATGTCTAGCGCACCAACACGGCCTGCCGCGTTGTGAAGAACGCCAAATCCGGCCCAACCGTCCTTTATCGCACCAATTTCGTTTGTCAGTTCCAGCGCTTTTGCGAGAACTGCCGCGCCATCTTCGCCGCAGAGTGCGCCCTCACCGACGACGATCATCGGTCGCTCGGCATCGGAGAGCACTTTGCCGAAGTCCGAATTGCGAATATCTGTGAGGGCTGATGCACCATCACCGAGCCAAGCATGCTCATATGTCAGATCCGCTGCTTCGCCGATACGACCCACTTTCAGGTCAGCCCAAAGCCATGCCTTGCGGATGCGCGCATTCCAGACAGCGGCTTCAACGCGCGGATTCGTACCAATCAACAGCAAGGCGTCAGCATCCTCTACGCCAGCCAGTGTGCCATTCAGGATATAACGTTCGCGCACCCCATCTGTGCCATATTGCGCCCCGGCGGGACGACAATCTGTATTCTCCACACCGAGCCCTCGGAAAAAATCAAGCGCTGCCTTGGCCTGCTCAACCTCGATCAAGTCTCCGGCGACAACGCCGATTTTTTCAGGGGATGCCGACAGCGCCTCTTTCACGGCCGCAAAAGCCTCGCCCCAATTAGCCGGGCGCAGTTTGCCGTTCTCGCGAATGTAAGGCTTGTCGAGGCGTTGGCGGGCTAGGCCATCCCAAATGAAACGGGATTTGTCCGACAGCCACTCCTCGTTGATGCCTTCGCTCACTTCAGGAAGGATACGCATCACACCATCGCCCTTGGCGTCCACGCGGATCGCTGCGCCCATGGCGTCCATCACATCAATAGAGGATGTTTTACGCAGCTCCCATGGGCGCGCATTGAACGCGTATGGCTTGGACGTCAGCGCACCAACCGGGCACAGATCGATGACGTTGCCAGACAGTTCGGATGTCAGACTCTTTTCCAGATAGGTTGTGATCTCAGCATTCTCGCCACGCGAAATCATGCCGAGTTCCTCGACCCCCCCCACTTCGGCAGCAAAGCGTACGCAGCGCGTGCACTGGATGCAGCGGGTCATGATCGTCTTGACCAGCGGGCCCATATTCTTGTCTTCGACGGCGCGCTTGTTCTCGTCATAGCGACTGCCGGCGCGGCCATAGGCCATGGCCTGATCCTGCAGGTCGCACTCGCCGCCCTGGTCGCAGATCGGGCAATCCAGCGGATGGTTGATCAGCAGGAATTCCATGACGCCATTGCGGGCTTTTTCCACATAGGCGCCCTTGGTGCGGATGTTCGGTGCCGATCCATCCCGGTTCGGACGCATGTCACCCACGGTTTGCGCGCACGAGGCAATCGGTTTCGGCGCGCCTTCCCATTCGACCAGGCACATGCGGCAGTTTCCGGCCACCGACAGGCGCTCATGATAACAGAAGCGCGGAATCTCAGCGCCCGCTTCCTCGCACGCCTGCATCAGCGTGTACTGGCGCGGCACTTCGATGTCCTGGCCATCGACATTCAACTTGAAAAGGTCGTCGGACATATCTCTACTCCGCTGCCACGACTGCACCCTGCACCATGGCGCGCGGCAGTCTGTACTGGTTGATGCGATCCTCAATCTCATGGCGGAAGTGGCGGATCAGGCCCTGAATCGGCCAGGCCGCTGCGTCACCGAGTGCGCAAATCGTGTGGCCTTCAACCTGCTTGGTTACATCCAGGAGCGTCTCGATCTCATCATGCTCGGCTTCGCCTTTGACCATTCGCTCCATGACGCGCCACATCCAGCCTGTGCCTTCACGGCACGGCGTGCACTGGCCGCAGCTTTCATGTTTGTAGAAGTATGCGAGACGGGCAATTGCCTTGATCAGGTCGGTGTCCTTGTCCATCACGATCACCGCCGCCGTGCCCAGGCCTGATTTAAGGTCCCGCAGTGTGTCGAAATCCATGTAAGCGTCCATAATCTGCTCAGCCGGCACCATCGGCACGGACGATCCACCGGGGATCACCGCCTTGAGATTGTCCCAACCACCCCGGATACCGCCGCAGTGATTATCAATCAGCTCACGGAAAGTGACCGACATTTCTTCTTCGACATTACATGGCTTGTTCACGTGCCCGGAAATACAGAACAGTTTCGTGCCCGCATTGTTTGGACGGCCAAATCCGGCAAACCACTCAGCACCGCGGCGAAGAATGGTCGGAGCCACTGCAATCGACTCGACATTGTTTACTGTTGTTGGGCAGCCATACAGGCCAGCATTGGCCGGAAACGGTGGTTTCAGCCGGGGCTGTCCCTTCTTGCCTTCAAGGCTTTCCAGCAAGGCTGTCTCCTCGCCGCAAATATAGGCGCCGGCCCCGTGATGGACATAGAGATCGAAATCCCAGCCATTCACATTGTCCTTGCCGATCAGCTTAGCCTCATAAGCCTCCTTGACGGCTTTCTCGAGCGCATGCCGTTCATTGATATATTCACCACGTAGGTAGACATAACATTTATGGGCGCGCATCGCGCGGCTTGCCACCATGCAGCCCTCAATGAGCAGATGGGGATCATGCCGCATGATCTCGCGGTCTTTGCAGGTACCGGGCTCGGACTCGTCAGCATTGACGACGAGATAGTGCGGTCGATCACGCACTTCCTTCGGCATGAACGTCCATTTCAGACCGGTCGGGAAGCCAGCGCCGCCGCGACCACGCAGGCCGGAGGCCTTGATCTGGTCGCATATCCAGTCTGGCCCCTGATCCAGCATCTCCTTGGTGAGGTGCCAGGCGCCGCGTTTCTTCGCCGCTTCGAGGTCGGGTGAGTGCAAACCATAGAGGTTTGTGAAGATGCGATCCTTGTCCTGCAGCATGGCCTAGTCCTCATCATCCTTGCTGGAGGCAACTTGCCCCGCATCGACCCGCTTCGAGAACTCGGTCTCGCCACCCGTGGCCAACTCTTTTGCTTGCGCGATCCAGTCTTCCCGCTCAATGCGACCCGGGAAGCTCATATAGTCTTCAACCCAATCAACATTGGCTGGCGTCCAGTCCGCGATCTGTCGGAAGGTGAAGATGCCGAGCTCATTGAGCGCATCTTCGTTCTTAGGGCCGATACCTTTGATGCGCTTCAGATCATCATGGCCTTCAGCAGCGATCGTGACCGATTCCGGCTTTTCTCCGGAAACAGCAGCAGGCGCAGATCTCTCGGCGGTTTCTGTCTTCGAGATCAGCGTCGTCTTGCCGGTGTTATCCTTTTGGGGGACTTCACGTTGTGTGTTCGTCGGCGCGGATTCCGCTGGCTTGCCAGCAGCCGTCGGCTCTGGTTCTGGCTCTGCGGTCGGTAAATTCGGCAACGCAACCGACTGGTTACGTGTTCCGTCGAACAATTGCGGATCGGTCAGAAGGGCCGTGCCACCTTCCGGCGCGCTATTGATGCGGTCAACTTGTGGACCGGGATGCGCCTCGACGCCATTCTTCAGCTTGTTGAGAATCATCCCCAGCGAATCTGGTGTCAAATCTTCGAAATAATCGTCATTCACCTGAACCATCGGTGCATTCACGCACGCGCCAAGACACTCAACTTCTTCCCAGGATAGACGGCCGTCATCGGTCACGAACATTTGCTTGCCGATCTCGGTCTGGCAGACCTCCTTCAGCTTTTCGGCGCCGCGCAACTGGCAAGGCGTCGTGCCGCAGAGTTGGATGTGGTACTTTCCGACCGGCTGCAGACGGAACATCGTGTAGAAGGTCGCGACTTCATAGACGCGGATATACGGCATCTCCAGACGGTCGGCGACTTCACGCATTGCAGGCTCGGATAGCCAGCCACTATTGTCCTTTTGCGCCAGCCACAGCATCGGGATCACCGCAGACCGCTGCTTGTCAGCCGGGTACTTGCCGCGCCAGAACGCAATCTTCTCTTCGGTCTCGGGCTTGAACGCGAATGTGTCGCCTCCAGCCTCCATGTCAAAACGGCGTAGTGCCACTACTCGCCCCTTTTCGAAAAACAGCGACGGGCTTCATCCTTGCGAGGATGTTCGTCAAAAAAGCGTGTCTGCGCAGTACTCATCGGTCGATTTCCCCGAACACGATATCGAGTGAGCCCAAGATGGCGGACACGTCCGCCAGCATGTGTCCTTTACTGAGATGGTCCATCGCCTGCAGGTGCGGATAGCCCGGCGCGCGAATCTTGGCGCGATACGGGCGGTTCGTCCCGTCTGAGACGAGATAAACGCCAAACTCGCCCTTCGGCGCCTCGATAGCGACATAGGTCTCGCCTTCCGGAACATGGAAACCTTCAGTGTACAGCTTGAAGTGATGGATCAGCGCTTCCATCGAATTCTTCATTTCGGCGCGACGCGGCGGCGCAAGCTTTGAGCCTGGCACGAGGACGGGCCCGGGCCCCTCCTTTGACATCAGGTCAATGCATTGCTGCATGATCTTCACCGACTCGCGCATCTCTTCCATGCGGCAGACATAGCGGTCATAATTGTCGCCATTCCGACCAACCGGAATTTTGAAGTCGAGCTCGGAATAGCATTCATAGGGCTGCGCGCGGCGAAGGTCCCAGGCAAACCCGGACCCACGCACCATTACGCCCGAGAATCCCCACTCCATGATGGTCTTCTCATCAACCAGGCCGATATCGACATTGCGCTGTTTGAAGATACGGTTTTCGGTGACCAGGCTCTCGATGTGATCGAGCTTTCCGGGGAACTGCTCACACCATTCCGCAATATCGTCGATGAGGTTCTGCGGCAGGTCCTGATGGACGCCGCCAGGGCGGAAATACGCGGCATGCATGCGGCTGCCGGAGGCGCGCTCATAGAACACGCACAGTTTTTCACGTTCTTCAAAACCCCAGGTAATCGGCGTCAACGCGCCTACGTCGAGGATCTGCGTTGTTACATTCAGCAAGTGCGACATGATCCGGCCGAGCTCTGAATAGAGCACGCGAATCAGGCTTGCCCGCCGGGGGACTTCGACGCCCAGCAGCTTCTCGACTGCCAGGCACCAAGCGTGCTCCTGGTTCATGGGGGAGCAATAGTCCAGCCGGTCGAAATATGGCATTCCCTGCAGGAATGTCTTGTACTCCAGCAGCTTCTCGGTGCCGCGATGCAGCAAGCCGATATGGCTGTCCACACGGGTCACGATCTCGCCGTCGAGATCGAGAATCATACGAAGGACGCCGTGGGCGGCCGGATGTTGAGGACCGAAATTCAATGTGAACTTTCGGTCTTCCATTTCGGAGATGTGCGCGGTGTCAGCCATTATTCAGAAGGCTCCTCGGCTTTCTCGTCCCCGGGAATATGACTGGTCATACCCTCCCATGGTGAGAGGAAATCGAAATTGCGATATTCCTGCGGCAGCTCGACCGGCTCATAGACGACGCGCTTTTCAAGGTCGTCGTAGCGCACTTCATAATGGCCTGTCAGGGGGAAGTCCTTGCGCAGCGGGTACCCCTCAAAGCCGTAATCGGTGAGGATGCGGCGAAGGTCAGGATGATCGGAGAACTGGATGCCATACATGTCGAAGGCTTCCCGTTCGAACCAGTTTGCGGCAGGCCAAAGCCCGACAATACTCGGAACGGGCGTGTCTTCATCGGTCCTGATACGTACCCGCACACGATGATTCATCCGCATCGAAAGAAGATGATAAACGACTTCGAACCGCTCGGTCCGCTCCGGATAGTCGACCCCACAAACATCGACAAACGTCTCGAAATTGCACTGCTGGTCGTCGCGCAGGAAGCGCATCAGGCTCACAATGTGATCGCGCTCGGCAAACACAGTCAGCTCGCCAAGCGTCACGTCCGCAGACTTGACGGCATCCGGCTGGCGCGCGGCGATGTGAGCGCCCAGCTCACCCAGGGCTTCGATAGCTTCTGTGGTCATCATGTCAGCTCCTACCGTTCCAGCGAGCCTTCGCGGCGAATCTTTTTCTGTAGCTGCAAGAAGCCGTAAACCAGCGCTTCAGCAGTCGGCGGGCACCCCGGAATATAGATATCGACCGGCACGATTCGATCGCAGCCACGGACAACGCTGTAGCTGTAATGGTAATAGCCGCCCCCATTGGCACAGCTACCCATGGAAATCACATAGCGTGGCTCCGGCATCTGATCGTAAACCTTGCGCAGGGCTGGCGCCATCTTGTTGGTCAGGGTGCCGGCAACGATCATCACGTCCGACTGGCGGGGTGAACCGCGCGGCGCCATACCGAAGCGCTCAAGATCGTAGCGCGGGTTGCCAGCATGCATCATTTCCACGGCGCAGCAGGCAAGGCCGAACGTCATCCACATCAGGGAACCGGTACGCGCCCAAGTGATCAGATCGTCGGCTGCGGCGGTGAAATAGCCTTTATCAGCCAATTGGTCTGACAGGCCGGTGTAGAACGGGTCGTCATTGCCGGGCTGAAAGCCGCCTTCGACTCCCGTCAGCGCGCCGCCAAGAGCATATGTCTTGTAATCGTCAGCCATTATTCCCACTCCAGCGCACCGCGGCGCCACTCATAAACAAATCCGATGGTCAAAACACCGAGGAAACCAACCATGGACCAGAATCCGACCAAGCCAATCGTTCCAAGGCTTACCGCCCACGGGAACAGAAATGCCACTTCCAGGTCAAAGATGATGAACAGAATCGCGACGAGATAGAATCGCACATCGAACTTCATCCGCGCGTCGTCAAAAGCGGGGAAGCCGCACTCATATGCTGAGTTCTTTTCCGGATCGGGATTGCTGGGCGCCAGAAGCACCGAACCTAGTATGAATAGGCCGGAAATCACGGCACCGATGACCAGAAAAATGATCACGGGCAAATAGTCGAGTGCCAAGCGTTCGATCTCTGACATGGTACCTTGTCTCCTGCCGCAGGGGTGGCTTGATCTGGCGCCGGATTAGGACGGTTTCGCCTATGGCGCAACAGACAGACGCAATATATCGCAGCAACTCAGTCTAGCCTGAATTATTGCCCAACTCACGTGCACTATACTGCGGCGGTGCGTCACGGCGCAAAGCAGAACGGGCGCAGCAGGCTCGGCGCCATAGCCATGAATTCAATCGGCTTTTTGCGATCCATTCGCACCCAAAGGATCAGTGAGCAGGTACGCCGAGTGCCTCTAGCGTTTCGAACGACAGCTGACCCACACCCAAGCCCTGCTCCCGCTGGTGCTCTTTCAGCGCGCTCATCGTTGCGGTCCCGAATTTGCCATCAATTTCGACCGCATGACCGACTTGTGAAAGCGCTTTCTGAAGGGCAGTAATCGTCTCGGGAGATATATCTTCGTCGCACAACACAGGCTTCCATTCTGCCCTCCCCTCGCCTGTCACGATCCGTTTCTCGATCGTGCGGTACCTCGCCGGGATCGAGACGATTTCTTCACGGGCGGGCTTGACCAATTGTTCGATCATGAGAGTTTCATACTCCGCTGGTATCGTAACCGGCTCGACACGTGCCGGTTCGACCAGGACCTGCTTCACGAGCGTATGATACTCTGCTGGAACTATGCGTGTCTCGGACTGTTCAGGCTTCACAATACGCGTGCGTGTAATTGTCTTGTACTCGGCCGGGACCTCGACCGACACAAGCACGTCATTCTGAAAAGCTTTGCTGGCCTCGTCCTCGCCGGCAATCTCGCGACCAGCCACCTCGTCCTTCAAATCCAACGTCGAATAAGCCTGCCGGACCAGCACTTGTTCGGTGTAGGTTTCGAATTCTGCCGGGATCACAACCGTCTCTGTTCGTTCCGGCCGGACCAGCACTTGCTCTGTAACCGCCTCATAGACTGCAGGCACGATTCTATACTCGGTCGCGGCCTGTTTGACCTCGACCAACCGCGACACTGTTTTGTATTCGGCGGGATAAATACGAATTTCGGTGCGTTCGGGCTCGTGCAGCACCTGCTCGGTCACGGTCTCGAACGTTTCCGGAATCAAAACAGGCGCATGGCAGGTTCCAGTTATGTTTTCGGCCAGCGCTGGTCCCATCATCAGAAGGCCAGCAGCTGTCGCGATCATCGGTTTGAGTTGCATGAACCTGCTCCAGCCGCCACCGAAACATACAAGCGTTCCAGTCTACCAATTGCCACGCATTTCAACCATGCACTCATATTCCGCAACCCTCCCCGCACCAAGGGATACACACCCGCCACGCAGTTTCATCTGCGCTCAATTTACCGAGACACTGGTGTTCTGTGCTCCAGCCAGTAATAGAAAGCCGAATCCCAGCCCCGAGGTACTCCATGATCCCCAGATACACCCGACCCGAAATGGCAGCCATTTGGTCTCCCGAATCCAAATTCGGCATCTGGCTGGAGATAGAGACCCTCGCAGCCGAAGCCATGGAGCAGAAGGGTCTGATCCCGGAGGGAGTCTCCGCAGCGGTCCGCGAACGTGCGGCGTTTGACGTCGATCGAATCGATGAAATCGAGCGGGAAGTGAAGCATGACGTCATCGCCTTTCTGACAAATGTTGCAGAACATGTTGGTGACGAAGCGCGCTTTTTGCACAAGGGCATGACCTCTTCAGATGTCCTGGACACATGTTTCAATGTTCAGCTTGTGCGTGCAACCGACCTCCTGCTGGTTGGTGTAGACCGCGTCTTGGCCGCACTGGAAAAACGGGCCTTTGAACACAAGCTGACACCCACAATTGGCCGCAGTCACGGGATTCATGCAGAGCCCACTACATTCGGTGTGAAACTTGCCGGCTATCATGCCGAATTCCAGCGCGCACGGACCCGCCTGGTGCTGGCTCGCGAAGAAGTGGCGACATGTGCAATCTCCGGCGCAGTTGGTACATTTGCAAATATCGACCCGTCGATTGAGACTCATGTTGCCGAAAAGCTTGGTCTCAGCGTCGAGCCCGTTTCTACCCAGGTCATCCCGCGCGACCGCCATGCCATGTTCTTCGCAGTCTTGGGTGTGATCGCGTCTTCTATTGAACGGCTTTCAACAGAAGTACGTCACCTCCAGCGCACTGAAGTGCTCGAAGCCGAAGAGTTTTTCTCGGCAGGCCAAAAGGGCTCATCCGCCATGCCACACAAGCGCAATCCCATTCTGACGGAGAACCTTACGGGTCTTGCCCGGCTTGTCCGCTCCGCTGTGACGCCTGCCATGGAAAATGTTGCGCTCTGGCATGAGCGCGATATCTCGCACTCCTCGGTCGAACGTGGCATCGGACCGGACGCGACTGTGCATCTTGATTTTGCGCTGCACCGTCTTGGCGGCGTGATCGAGAACCTCTTGGTCTATCCCGAAAACATGATGAGCACGATCGACAGCATGGGTGGCCTCCACAACTCGCAACGCATCTTGTTGGCCCTCGTCGAAAAAGGCGTCAGCCGTGAAGACAGCTATCGTCTGGTCCAACGCAATGCGATGCGGACCTGGAAGAAGGAAGGTGACCTTCTCGACCTGCTCAAACAGGATGAGGAAGTATCATCCCGACTGACAGATTCCGAACTCGAATCCTTGTTCGACCTTGGCTACCATTTCAAACACGTGGACACGACCTTCGAGCGCGTTTTCGGACGCTCCTGATACAAGGTCATTTGAGGACGGCGACTAGATCCTGCTGAGCGCCGTCCTTGCCTTCTCGGCAACGGACGACCACGCGCCAGTGGTTACATCCTTCTCCGTCGCGATCCACGAGCCGCCTACTGCCACCACATTTGGCAGGGACAGATACTCACCCGCATTATCGGCGCTGACACCGCCCGTCGGCATGAATTGGAGATGCGGCAGCGGTCCGGACAGCGCCTTGAGCGCGCCTACGCCGCCAGCAATCGCGGCCGGAAACAGCTTCAGCATCTTGAACCCTTCCTCATAGCGCGTCATCGCTTCGCTGGCGGTCGCCACGCCCGGAATTGTGATGCCCATATCATCACCGAGTGCGTCCAGCAGGCCGGGCGACATGCCGGGAGACACAAGGAAGTCGGAACCGGCATTCATTGCGTTCACAACGTCCTCCTTCGTCAAGACCGTCCCCGCGCCCACAATCAAATCCGGCTGCGCCTTCTTCATTTCCTCAATGACCTTCAAGCCACTTGGCGTGCGCAGCGTCACTTCAGCGATCGTGAGACCGCCCTCAACAAGCGCGCGCGCCAATGGAGCCGCTGCGTCCACATCAGGCACCACAAGCACAGGGACGATCGGTGCCCGTTGGGCGGCCGCTTTCAAGGCATCAAGCGAGGAATTCATTTAAGCGTCTCCTGGGCATAGTAGGCAGCAGCGCCAATCAGAGGCGCCTCGGGATCGTGCATAAGGCGTACCGGACAATTCGCAAGGTAGCCAGACATCGGTCCACGTTCACGGAACCGGGCAACCGACTCAGGTCGTCGCAGATAATCCACGATTCGCTCAGTTACCCCACCAGCCAGAACGACACCGCCAAGCGCCCCATTTGCGAGCGCCAGGTCGCCGACTGCCCCCATGACGGCTTTCGCGCGCATGGCGATCAGTTGATCAAACATCTCGTCACCTTCGTCAGCCCGGTGACGCATTTCTTCGGGAGAGATGTCTTCCAAATTGCGCCCGAAGACTTCGCAAAATGCGCGATGGACGAATTCGAGTCCCATGCCCGACGCAACCAATTCGTTCGATACATAGCCCTGAGTCCGCATGAGAACACTCGCTATGTCGAATTCCAATGCATCCCTTGGCGCATAGGCGATGTGCCCGCCCTCACCCGTGAGAACCTGCCAGGCATCGTCGCCCAGGGGAAACAAGGATGCCACCCCGAATCCGGTGCCAGGCCCGGCTACTATTACAGGCAGTTCCGGTATTTCTTTTCCAGGCAAGATTTCCTCAAAATAGTCTCCGGAATGCTCAGGCACCGATCGGGCCATGGCGGTGAAATCATTGATGATTTTAATGTCATCAAAGCCAAACACCTCGCAGAGGTGCCGGGCTGAGACGTGCCAATCCCGATTGGTCAGCATGACTTCTCCGTCCCGCACAGGGCCGGCCATGGCAAAACAGGCATGCTTCGGCTCTAATCCGGTGTCTTGCAGGTATCGGCGCAACGCAGCAGCAAATGTTTCGAAACTATCCCCGGACAGTTTTGAAAAATCACTGATCTCAACTTTGCCGCCGCGCCTCTCAGCCAAAGCGAACCTGACATTGGTTCCCCCTACATCCCCAACCAAAACGGGCTCACCCATCCGATCAGTCCCCCCGGTTCGAGAAATTGAACTGGCTCGCCCCATTGGCGGCAGGGCCTGCCATTTCCCGGAAATAGGTGAACATTTCGCGGCCGAGTCCCATCCCGTTCTCGTTTGGCCTGTATTCGTCCGGGATGCGCTTTGCAAACTCTTCCGGATCAACCTTGATATCGAGCACACCGCGCTCGGCATCAAACACAATCATGTCGCCATTTTGCACTTTTGCGATCGGGCCGCCGCGTGAACCTTCCGGACTCACATGGATCGCTGACGGCACTTTACCGCTCGCGCCTGACATACGGCCATCCGTGACCAACGCCACCTTGAAGCCCCTATCTTGCAAAACTGCGAGCGGCGGCGTGAGTGTATGCAATTCAGGCATGCCATTCGCCGCTGGTCCCTGGAACCGAACAATCGCGACAAAGTCCTTATCCAATTCTCCTGCATCAAAT
The DNA here is from genome assembly GCF_002366485.1 of Hyphomonas sp. UBA3195. NCBI lineage: Bacteria > Pseudomonadati > Pseudomonadota > Alphaproteobacteria > Hyphomonadales > Hyphomonadaceae > Hyphomonas > Hyphomonas sp. UBA3195. The sequence continues at coordinate 7,348 of NZ_DEXB01000007.1, read as the reverse complement.
GCAGCTTTCAGCGCTTCCTGGGAATCGAATACGATCGCAGGTGCTTCCACAATGCGATGCTCAGGTTTTACAGCGGACACCTTGCTGACGCCCAAGCCAATCGGACCGTCCATCATCCGCAGTCCGCCATCCTTGGAGAATGGATCAGATACAGGGCGCAATATGTCCGCATCGGCACTGGTGTCCGGGGCAGGACGCCAGGCGGCTTTGCCATCTTCCAGATAAGGCTCCGCCGCGTAGCCTGATATCGGACCAGCCACGCCCATGGCGTCGCCATCCATTAAACCGGCATCGAGCAACTCACGTACGAGGAAACCCATACCGCCTGCTGCGTGAAAATGATTCACATCAGCCGGTCCGTTTGGATAAACACGCGCCAGCAGCGGCGTCACCGCGCTGATATCCGCGAAGTCTTCCAGAGTTAGAATGATGCCCGCAGCAGCTGCCATGGCTGGCAAGTGAAGTGCATGATTGGTAGACCCCCCCGTCGCCATCAGACCTACCACGCCATTCACAATAGACCGCTCATCGATCATTTCGCCCGCTGGCATATAGTGATCGCCCTGCGCATGGATCTCCGCGACGCGATGTGTGGCTGCACGTGTCAGCGCTTCGCGAATAGGTGTGCCTGGATTGGCGAAGGCAGCGCCTGGCAAGTGGAACCCCATGACTTCCATCAGCATCTGGTTCGAGTTCGCTGTGCCATAGAATGTGCAAGTACCCTGCGTGTGATAGCTTTCCGACTCCGCTTTCAAGAGCGCGTCACGACCAACCTTGCCTTCCGCAAATAACTGGCGAACGCGTTGCTTTTCAGGATTGGGCAGACCGGACGGCATGGGCCCAGCTGGCACGAAAACAGACGGGATCCAGCCAAACCGTAGCGCAGCGATCACGAGACCGGGGACAATTTTGTCACAAACACCCAGATGCATTGCGCCATCAAACACGTCGTGACTCAGGCCGATGGCCGATGCCATCGCAATCACGTCGCGAGAAAACAGTGACAGCTCCATACCGGTAAAGCCCTGCGTGACGCCGTCACACATTGCAGGGACGCCTCCGGCGACTTGTGCAATGGCATTCACCTCCCGTGCGGCATCCCGAATAATAGCGGGGTAGTCCTGATACGGCGCATGTGCTGAAAGCATGTCGTTGTAGGCTGTGATGACACCAATGTTCGGCCAACCCGCGCCGAGTAATTGTGTCTTCTCAATCACCGCGCATCCCGCCGAGGCGTGCGCCAAACTGCTTTCAGACATTCTCCGCCGGGCGAAATCCTTGGGGCGGCGACTACGGATCATTTCGAGATATGCTTGGCGCGAGTCACGTGACCGCTCTCGAATACGCGCGGTCACTTCTGCGATTGTCGAATTCATCTCAACCATTATGCTGCCCATACGACCGTCAAACGCGGCCCCAATTTATCGATTGCATATTTAATAGGCTTTTCCTGCACGGACGACATTATCGCCGTGTCGAACACTGCCTTTTTCGCTTCTCCGAAGATTAGCAGGATCACGGACGACGCACTCGTTACGCCCTTGCCTGTAAGGGTAATACGCTGCGGATTTTCACCGGCGACCGGACACCCGGTCGCATCAACGGCTGCAACCACATTTTCACTTTCCAGAGCGGCTGACAGATCCTTCGAACCCGGAAACCAGCTGGCGGTATGACCATCCTCACCCATACCAAGAAAAACCACGTCTGCGGGATCACAGTGAGGGGCATACGCCTTGTCTCTGTCTGCCACAGCTTCCTGCGGCATGGCGTCCATTGTTTTCATCGGCAGAAAGCCTGCAGCTCCGGCGTTTGCCTTTAGCAGTCGGCTGCGTACGAGGCGCTCGTTGGATGCGTCGTCTTCAGGGTTGACCCAACGTTCATCGACGAGACCAACCATGACCCGCGCCCAATCCAGCTCGGTCGTGGCAAGGGCATCAAATATCGGCCCTGGCGTTGAGCCACCTGACACCATCAGCGACGCAGTGCCTTTCAGCTCCAACGCCTTCGTCAGCCCGCCTGCTATGAATTGCGTTACAAAGCGGGTTGCCTCGTCGCGGCTGTCAAACATCATGAATTCATGCGCCAATCCGCTCATGATCCCTCCCACCATGCTCGATTGTCGCGGTCCATCATCATGGCAGCAGCGAGTGGGCCATCCGAACCGGCTGTGTAGGCTTCGGGGCGATCACCTGATTTTTCCCAGGCTTCGATAAGCCCATCAACCCAAGTCCATGCCGCTTCAACTTCATCCTTGCGCATGAAGAGAGAAAGGTTTCCGCGCACAACGTCCATCAACAGACGCTCATACGCGTCCGGATACCGAACCGTGAAGCTTTCGGCGTAGGAGAGATTCAAGGGGAGAGACTTAACGCGGAGGCCGCCCGGGCCCGGCTCCTTGATTTGAACGAACAGGCGCACACCTTCATCCGGTTGCAGACGAATAACCAGCTTGTTCGCACTCTCATACCCCTCCCCGAACAAGGAATGGGGTGTTGGTTTGAACTGAATGATGATATCCGAGTGACGCTGCGACATCCGCTTGCCAGTCCGCAGATAGAAGGGGACGCCCGCCCATCGCCAGTTGTCGATATTGGCCTTGATCGCCACAAAGGTCTCAGTCGAGCTGACGGTTTCAGAACTCAACTCTTCCAGATAGCCTTTAACGGGCTTGTTGTCTTTCACACCAGCCTTGTATTGCCCGCGAACAGTTTGCTTCTTGGCGGCTTCGCCCGTGATCGGTGTCAACGCGTTGAGCACCTTGATTTTCTCGGTACGAACATCATCATCGTCGAGTTGGTTCGGCGGCTCCATTGCCGTCAGGCACAGCAGCTGGAGCATATGGTTTTGCACCATGTCTCTCAGGGCACCGGATTTATCATAATAATCTGCACGTCCCTCAAGACCCAGGTCTTCGGCAACCGTGATCTGAACATGGTCCACATAATTGCGAGACCAAATTGGCTCGAACAGCATATTGGCAAATCGCAGGACCATGAGGTTCTGTACCGTCTCTTTGCCAAGATAATGGTCTATCCGAAAAACTTGGCGTTCGGCGTAGACTTGAGCAACACCGTCATTGATCGCCTTGGCAGATTCCAGATCGGTCCCGATCGGCTTTTCCAGCACAACCCGAGTGTTGCCCTCTGACAGGCCCACCTTGCCCAGTGCTTCACATATTTGAACATACAGGCGCGGCGACGTAGCGAGGTAAAATACGCACGGACGGTTGTCATCCAGTGTCAGGAAAGATTTGAGGGTGGCCCAATCTGCATCTTCCTGTGTTGCATCAATGGACACATACTCAATCAACTTCTCGAACTTGGACCATTCCTTCGTATCCCAGTTGTCGCCAGACGCTGACTCACAGGCTTCTCTTGCCATCTTGCGATATTCTTTGGTGTCCATCTCACTGCGCGCAGTGCCAACAATACGGCTGGATTCCGGAATCTGGCCATCCAGCCATCTGTGAAACAAGGCAGGCAAGAGCTTGCGCCGGGAGAGGTCACCTGTCCCGCCGAAGATAACGATGTCGAACGGATCGACAGGAATGAATTTTGCCATCAGGCAGTCTCCAGAGCGCTCGAGGTGAACATTGGCGGAATCAGGCCGAATTCGGATCGATCCCGAGTATTTTCTAGTTTGTCAGCTTATTCGTCAGACTCGCAAAGGTCGTGAAACGCAAATTTTGGTATCATCATTCTTCACTTTAGCTTCGCCTCCCCGGCTGGTAGTGCTTCTCTGCAAATTTTGCAGACTCTTTGATCAACGGTCTGGACGAATAGACCAAACATGTGACAACGTTGTTTTTGGTGTTCTTAAGCGGAGGTAGCACGAGATGTCCAGCACTAGAACGCGTTTGGAAGATCTTGCCTCAATCGCGGGTGTCTCGATCGCAACTGTTTCGCGCGCCCTCAACAACAGCTCCGCGGTGAATGATGAAACCAAGCGTCGGGTCTGGAAGATCGCCCGCGAGCACAACTATAATTTCCGCCCATCCATGCCGGCGCTCTTGTCCGGCGCTGCTGCGACGATTGCAGTCGTCGTGCCCACACTGGCTGGGCGCCAGACGGAAGTCTCTGACCCGTTCTTTCAGGAACTGATCAGCGGCCTCAGTGAGGCTGGGCGATTGGCTGGCTGCGATATGCTGATCTCTTATCTGGCCCCGAAAAACCAGGACGACCTCGCCTCCATCATGACCGCGAACCGTGCTGAGGGCGTCATATTTCTTGGCCAGAGCTTCTTGCACGAAAGATTCAACCAACTGGCCGAAACTGAAAGCCGTTTCATAGTTTGGGGCGCGGAAATCCCCGGCCAGAAATACTGCTCTATCGGCTCGGATAACTTGCGCGGAGGCAAACGGGCGACGTCTCACCTGCTGAATCTCGGCCGCCGGCGAATCGCTTTTGTGGGTGACACGTCCAATCCAGAGATTCTGCAGCGCTATGAAGGCTATATCTCTGCGCATCGTCGGGCTGACATTCCGCTCGATGCGGACCTCACGCTCCAGTCAAGTTTTGACGTAGAATCCGCCGAAGCTGCAATTTCCAGCCTGATGGAGCGCGGCGTCACGTTTGATGCTGTTTTCGGAGCAAATGACCTGATTGCCCTGGCCACCATTCGCAGCTTGCTCAGAGAGGGAGTGCGTGTGCCCGATGACGTCTCGGTGATTGGTTATGACGATCTTCAACTCTCCGCCTATGGCTATCCTGCCCTGAGCACGATCTCACAGGATCCTGCGCGGGCCGGGCGGATCCTCGTCGCCAAGCTGATTGCGTCGGTGGACACAGGCAGCATGCGATCTGAGCGTCTGCCAACCGAACTTATCGTCCGCGAATCCTGCGGCTTGTCCTAGTGGCGGGAAATCCGACACGAGTATGGCGGGACGCGTGTCTTGTTTTGACTATCGATTCCGACGCACATTAGAACCTGATCAGATGAAACGTCTGTCATCGCAGCCACCACTTCGGTCCCGCCAATATTGAAGACGCACTCAATCGTTTCGCCTTCCCATAGCCGACGAAACACGAGCAAGTCCCCGGACGACTCGATAAATTTGATTTCGCCATATTGTAACGCCGGCGAGCTGGCGCGCATGCGTGTGAGCCCGCGTGTGAAGTGAAGCATGGATTGGGGATCGGCTTCCTGAAGATCTACCGCCAAATCCGCATGGCCCTGGCCCAGAGGCAGCCACGGCTTGGCATCGCTGAAACCACAATATGTATCGGCGCTGGCCCAGGGCATTGGCGTGCGAGCGCCATCGCGGCCGAGCGTGCGAGGCCAGTTCGCGATTGCTTCAGGGTCCTGCAAATTCTCAAACGCAATCTCCGCCTGCGGTAGGCCAAGCTCCTCGCCTTGATAAAGGATGGGATTTCCGCGCAGGCAAAACAGCAAAGCTGTGGTCAATTTGGCCCGAACAACAGGATCGGCACCCTCCAACCAGCGGCTGACACACCGCGGCGCATCATGATTTGAAAAGGCCCATGATGGCCAGCCCTCTCCTGGCGCGCCAAGCCAGTTGCTTTGGGATGTGGCTATCGCTTCGGCTCCCAATCGCTTCGCATAGAGGAAATCGAAATTGTAGGCGGAATTGAGATTCTGTTCCCCCTCCGTATAGGCCCGCATCTCTTCAAGCGGGTTTGGACCTGGAACTTCCGCGACCGAAAATACTTCTCCATATTCGTCCATAAGCATTCGCAAGCGCTTCAGGAATTTGGGCAAATCGGGATGCGATTGATTGTGAACATGTTCCTGAAGGTCAAAGGGACGCGAAACATTTCGGGGTGCAGGAATTTTCGGCGGATTGTCCCGCAAGTCCGGATCGAACAGGGAAAAATTGAGCGCATCGAGCCGGAAGCCGTCCACGCCGCGATCCAGCCAGAACCGCATCACATCGACGAGCGCATCCTGGACATCCGGATTGTGCAAATTCAATTGCGGCTGGCTCGGCAGGAAATTGTGCATGTAATATTGCTGCCGACGCGCATCCCATGTCCAGGACGGTCCGCCAAACACAGCCTGCCAGTTATTAGGCGGTGTTCCATCCGGTTTTGGATCGCTCCAAACGTACCAATCCGCACGAGCATTGGTTCGGTCCTCTCTGCTCTCGGCGAACCAGGCGTGCGCGTCGGATGAGTGTGCATAGACCTGATCGATGATGATTTTCAGGCCGAGTGCGTGCGCTCGACTCAAGAGTGCGTCGAAGTCTTCGAGCGTGCCAAATGCCGGATCGACATCGCAATAATCGGCCACATCATATCCGAAGTCCCTCATGGGGGATGTAAAGAAGGGCGATATCCAGACACCGTCCACGCCGAGGGAGGCCACATGGTCCAGCCTCTGCGTTATGCCGTTCAGATCGCCAACGCCATCCCCATTCGTATCCTGATACGACCGCGGATAAATCTGATAGATGACCGCACCCTTCCACCAAGGCTGCGCGCTTTCCAATGACATTGCGTTCGGCATGGTCTGAAACTCCCGTCAATTCTGACCAGCATCGCACCGCCCCGCGATTTTTCAATCATCTAAGCGCCGCCAGGACAAGCGGCCCGGAAACGGACTGTATTGACTGAAAATTCGGAAATCCGCCTGGCAGGGGCAGAAGGACTTGAACCCTCGACCCTCGGTTTTGGAGACCGATGCTCTACCAACTGAGCTATACCCCTACAGGCGAATGAGCGGTTTGCCTCAAATGCCGTCATGCCGCAAGACTAGAGCTTCAGCCCATGGAGAAAAATTGTGTCCCGCATCCCCTATCCCGACGTTGACGTCCTTCCTGAAGACCAAAAAGCCTTTCTGGATAAGCTCGCCCCGCTCAATATCTTTCAAATGCTTGGCCATGCTCCTCATCTGCTGAAACCCTTTGTCGGCATGGGCACGGCCTTTCTGCAAAATGGCAAACTGGATCCGATCACCCGCGAATGCGTGATCCTGCGTGTCGGGTACTTGTCCAATGCCAAATATGAAACGAGCCAGCACGAGGCTATCGGATTGGCGATCGGCATGGATGGCGAACTGATCGAAGCGGTGAAATCTGGTCCAAATGCCGACGGCTTGAGCCACGAACAGAAACTGGCACTGACCTTTACAGACCATCTGGTAACGCATCCCCATCCGTCAGACGGCGCGCTCAAACCGGTTCTGAAACATTTCGGACCGTCCCTGCTGGAAGAGCTGGTTCTGCTGATCGGCTACTACATGATGGTCTGCCGCTTCCTTGAGACATTCGGCGTGGAAGTCGAAGAGGGCGGTCCAAAAGGCGCTGACATCAAACTCGACTGACGCCCGATAAAAAAAAGGCCGCCCCTTTTGGGACGGCCTTCTCGTTACTGCCTGATGGGAACAG
>NZ_DEXB01000033.1:0-88850 GCF_002366485.1 Hyphomonas sp. UBA3195 | reverse complement strand
CTACGAGATACCCGGATGGTTCGCGCCAGTCCGGCTTGGAGTGCAGGGAACGAAATACATAGTTTCGTATCTTTAACGACGTTTTTATTTACATCATAAACGGGCGATGCGCTTCCTGCTCCTCATCCTCATGAGCCCCGCAATGGTCTGGCTTCTCAGCCCTGCTGCCGCGCAGCTGACAAGTGGAATCTCCGCGCCTGAAATCAGGGAGGGCGCGCATTCGATCGGTTACCGGGCCGCTTATGACCCGGACAGGTCGGGACTCGCGCAGCGCATCCATGCTGAACGCGCGCTGACCGGGAGCGTCGCCGTGAGGGGCGTGATCCGAGCACGCAAGACAGAGGCCCGCGCGGTTGATCTCGACTATGTTCAGGGAGAGTTGCGCTGGCAAATCACCCCGGACGGGGCGCGGTGGGCATCCGGTCTTCGGCTGGACGCGCGCTTCCGGGATGGCGGTCGCCCGGGCCAGGTCGCGCTACACTGGCTGAATCAGGCGCAGTTGACCGACACAGTGCGGTCCCGGTTTTCGATCATTGCAAGCATCCAGACCGGATCAGGTCGCGAATCTGGAACCTTCCTGCAAACACGGGGGGAACTCAGCCAGCGGCTGGAGGACGGAGTCGATATCGGCGCCGAAGTTTACAACACTTATGGCCCCGCAAACGATCTCTTGCCCGTGTCACAACAGGGCCATCTGGCAGGCCCCTTTGTCTCGCTTCCCCTGAATGAGTCCCTGACTTTGCGGACCAGCGCCCTGGTTGGACTGACCGCCGGATCGACTGACGCAACATTTCGCGTTTTCCTGACCCAACGGTTTTAACCTCACAGAAGTCCCTCGCATCTGACGGATCATTACGGTAAACGTGATTTTAATGCAGACAAAGGACGGGTAAGTCCGCGATGGATCGCGAAACAAAATTGGCCGTCGCAGGTGCGGCTATCGCAAGACGGGAACAGAAGCGTCAAGAAAATGGCGGGTCTGGCGGCAAAACCGAGAAGGGGAATCTCATGCGCGCAATCTTCGGAATCTTCCCGCTGCTGGTTATCCCGGTAGCGCTCTATAATCTTCTGGCCATCGGTTTTGGCGGTTCAGTCGAAATGGCAAACGAATTCGGCGAGATCATTCGCGCGGATTCCGCGCCGATCCTGTCATTGTTGAACGACCGTTTTCTCGGTCTGCCGATGATTTCCGGCGTCGACTGGATCCTCACCAAAGGGGATGCGATCCTCTTGCTGGCCGTGGTCTTCCTGTTTCTGGAAATCCTGAAGTCGACCTCGACAGGCACGTCCACGATCATCAATCACGCAGTCTCGATGATCCTGTTCATCGTCTGCCTGATCCAGTTCCTGCTCTTGCCAAACTTTGCGACATCGACCTTCTTCATCCTGATGTCGATGACCTTGCTGGACGTTCTGGCAGGTGTTGTCGTCACGATCGTTTCTGCTCGCCGCGATTTTGGCGTCGGGGAAATGTAGACCGGTCCTGCCGGTTACAAATAAGGGCCTGCCAGCCGGCGGGCCCTTTTTCGTTTGAGCTGGAGAGGAAGTCAGTCTTTTCCGTAAAGGTCTGACAATTGTTTCTGAATCGCGGCCATCTGGGCCTGCATGTTGGAAAGCGCCTCCGCCTGGTATTCCATCATCGGATTCATGGAAGGTGTGCCATTCCGGGACTGCGCATTCTTCAGCGTCGGCATGAAGAGTTTCATCGCCTCTTCGAACATCGACATGTTGCGCTTGGCCTGTTGCTCGAACATGCTCATGGGGTTGGCAGCCTTGCGCCACTCCTTCTGGGCTTCGGCAAAACTGTTCATGGACATTTCCAGATACGAGGGCAGGAAAGTCTGGGCCCCGCCGCCATAAAAGCCGATCAACTGGCGCAAGAAGTTCAGTGGCAGCGCGCCTTCGCCCTTTGTTTCGTTCTCGAAAATAATCTGCGTCAGAACCTGACGGGTCAGGTCAGCCCCAGATTTTGCATCCCGCACCTCAAAGTCACGCCCTTCCCGGACGAGTTCAGAAAGGTGGTCAAGCGTCACGTAGGACGATGTCGACGTGTCGTAGAGACGACGGTTTGCATACTTCTTGATAATGATCAGATCGTCTGATCCATTTCCCTTGGCCATGTCCTGCCCTCTGCTTCTCCGACTTGCGAAGCAATTATTGTGCTATGCAACAAGTCTGACACAAATTTGCCCTGCGACCAATGTGCTATTGCTATCGATGCAACAGAATGGCTAGCTGATTGCCGTCAAACAAAACGGGAGGAAACACGTTATGACTAGAGTTGCTCTGGTCACAGGAGGCACGCGCGGTATTGGGCGGGCAATCAGTGAAACACTAAAAAACAAGGGCTATAAGGTTGCGGCCAATTTCGCCGGCAACCAGCAGGCCGCCGACGAATGCGCCAAAGAGCTCGGGATCAATTGCTACAAGTTCGACGTTGCAGATTATGATGCCGTTACGGAAGGTCTGGCGCAGATCGAAAAAGAGCTCGGTCCTGTTGACGTCGTGGTCAACAATGCCGGTGTTACCCGCGACGCACCGTTCCACAAGATGACGCGCGAGCAATGGCAGCAAGTGATCGATATCGATCTGACATCAGCGTTCAATGTAACGCGTCAGGTCTGGGAGGGCATGCGTGAGCGCGGCTGGGGCCGGGTCATCAACATCTCTTCCATCAATGGACAGAAAGGCCAGTTTGGTCAGGCGAACTATTCCGCCGCAAAGGCCGGCCTGATCGGCCTCAGCAAGGCACTGGCCCAGGAAGGCGCAAAGAAAGGCATCACCGTCAACACGGTCTGCCCAGGCTATATCGACACCGAGATGGTGCAGGCTGTTCCGGAAAAAGTCCTTGAGGGAATCATTGCGACGATCCCTGTCGGCCGCCTTGGCAAGGCCGAAGAGATCGCCTCAATGTGCGCCTATCTCGCCAGCGACGAAGCTGCCTTCATCACCGGCGCCACCATGACGGTGAACGGGGCGCAATACATCGCCACCTAGAGGCTCAATGTAATCTTGCCGAAATGCTGCTGGCTGGCCTGATGGGCAAAGGCGGCAGCAATTTCGGAAAGTGGGAAATCCTTGTCCAGCACGGGCTTGATGCCGTTGGCCTCGATGGCGGCAATCATGTCTTCCTGATGCCGGCGGGATCCGACCGTTATCCCCGACAGCGTAATGTTCAGTGAGAACAGAGCCGCTGTCGGGACTTCCCCGGACACACCCGTCAGCACACCGATAAGGGAAATATGGCCCCCTGGACGCGACGCTGTAATGGACTGGGCCAATGTGCCTGGCCCGCCAATCTCGACAACCTCGTCCACGCCTCGCCCTCCGGTCAGGGCTTTGGCTGCCTTTCCCCAGTCAGGCGTGTCCTTGTAATTGATCACATGATCTGCGCCCAGTTCTTTCACGCGCTGAAGCTTTTCATCAGAGGATGATGTGGAGATCACGCGGCACCCAGCCGCCTTGGCAAATTGGAGGGCGAAAATGGATACGCCGCCCGTGCCTTGGGTCAGCACCCAGTCACCCGGCTTGACCTTGGCCTCAACCATCAGGGCGCGCCATGCCGTCAAGGCCGCGCAGGGAAGCGTTGCCGCCTCTTGATAAGAGTATCCCTCAGGCATGCGCGTGAAGGATGTCTCTGGCGCGGCAACGAGTTCCGCGCCGAAGCCATCAGCGCCATCTCCCGGAACACTGGCGAACCCAGCCGCTTCGATTTCGCCGGCCTGCCAGTTGGGGAAGAACAGTGACACAACCTTGTCGCCAGGCTTGAATTTGGTGACACCCTCGCCAACTGCGACGACCTCACCCGCTCCATCCGACATGGGAATTCGTCCGTCATCTGTAGGGATGCCGCCCATGACCACCACGAAGTCGTGATAGTTCAGGCTGCTCGCATGAATACGAACGAGTATTTCCCCAACGGCCGGTTTGGGGTCCGCGCGGTCTTCTATGATCAGGTTTCCCGGCCCGCCGGGCTTCTTGACGGCAGCAACTTTCATGGTGGTCTCCTCCTGTGTTTCCCACAGGGGAGCTATGGCTCCGCTAGGGAAGTCAAGCGACAGGCGAAAACTAGGTGGCGCTCAATTGCAGCCGCGCTTCCCTCAGCGCCTTTCTTCTCACTTTTCCCGCATCATCCCGTACGGGTTCAGGCACAAACTCGAAACTCTTTGGAATCTTGTAGCGCACCAGGTGATCGGCGAGATGAGCATTCATCTCTTCGACGTCTACTGAGCCTTCGGGTCGATCGATGATCGCATGCAGCCGGGCGCCCATATCATCATCCGGCAAGCCGATCACGGCAGACGACCGCACTCCGGGAAACGCATCAATCGCCGCTTCCACTTCGGCGGGGTAGATGTTCGCGCCGCCAGACAGGATCATGTCGGAAAGCCTGTCCGTCAGGTAGAGATATCCCTCTTCATCCATCCACCCGAGATCGCCTAGACTTTCCCAGCCGCCTTCGATGGATTTGGCTTCCGCGCCGATGTAGCGATATGTCGTGCCCTGGCCCGTCAGGGGCCTGAGGAAGACTTCCCCGACCTCGCCGGATGGAAGCGTCTCGCCCGCCTCCCCGACAATCTTGATTTCGCATGCCTCAACAGGCCGGCCTACAGAGCCTTTGTGCGTCAGCCATTCATCCCCGCGGATCATGGTCGTTCCCTGCCCTTCGGTGCCGGCATAAAGCTCCCAGATCACTTCCGCGCCGAGCCACTCAATGAAGCATTCCTTCAGCCAGGCCGGGCAGGGTGCGGCCAGATGCCAGAGCGTCTGCAAGCTCGACAGATCGTAACCTGTCCGTACATCTTCAGGCAGCGCCCAGATGCGGCGCATCATAGTCGGCACCATATAGACGATATTGATCTTCAGGCGCTCCAAAGTCGCGAGAGTCTGCTCGGCATCGAAGCGCGTCGTGATGGCCACGGTACAGCCGCGAAACAGCGCAATCATTGCCCAGACAAAAGGTCCGTTATGATAGAGTGGCCCCGGCACCAGCATGGCGCCCTGTTGCGGAATTTCCAGATATGGCAGATCAGTATCCCAGGCCGCCGGTTGAGCAGAGACGATCAGCTTTGGCCGTCCGGTAGACCCCCCACTTGTCATCGCTTTCAGGGAAGCCGCTGTCAGCTCCGGTAGGGGCTCTGCGGACAAATGTTCTCCAGGTACAAATCCCTGAGGTACAGAGACTATCTGTTCAAATGCGCCGGTTTCGGCTCCAACGACCAGCGACGGCTTGCCCAGATCAATAATCTGGTCCCGTTCGGATTTCGGCAATTTGGCAGATATGGGTTGAGGTGTGGCCCCCAACTTCCAGACGGCAAAGCATGCTTCGAAGAATTCTATGCCATTCGGCAGTGCGATGGTAACAAAATCATCTGGTTGTACGCCTAGCTCGGAATAGGCCCGAGCGAGGCGGTTGGTACGCTCTTCAAACTCACCCCAGGTGATGGCCCGTCCTTCATGATCGATTGCGACCCGATCAGCCTGTCTTGCTGCCCAGTATGAAATGATGCGCGACATGGATTGGACTGGCATAGTGTTTCCTCGCTACGTTTTTATATGTTGGCTCGCCTGAGCAATCGCTGAAACCCCTCCCAGAATTCCTGTCGGCGGGTATCCGTCTCCATCAGGATTTCATGCATGGCACCTTCAATAACCCCATGTTCGCAATCAGGCAGCCGCGCGCAAATCTTTTCGTGTGCGGCATTGTCGACCAATTGCTCTTCCTCGGCAGATGCCACAAAGACGGGAATGGCGACCTGTTTGAGAGCCTTCGGTTTACTGAACGTATCAACAATGCTGAGTGAAGCACCAAGCCAGCCCCATGTCACCGGGCCCAGCTCCAAGTCAGGCTGCGCATCAATTAGCGCGCGCTGCATTTGCCAACGCTGCTTGTCATGCGTGACGATATTTGTCTCAAACGTCTCTGGCGGACCGGGTTGGATGGCATAGTCCCCCGCGCGCCCCGTCGCGCGCATGGCCCAGACGAGATAGCGCATCCCGAAGAAGCGAGACTTCAGGCCCCACATTGGCGCACAAAATGCCGCAGCGTCCACTTTTACGAGACCTTGCGAGATGGCGGCCAAGGCGATGGCGCCTCCCATGGAATGTGCGAGAGATACATGCGGACGTGGCAGGCGGTCCTGGAGTTGGTCCAACCCATTGGCCAGCGCGCCCATAAAGGTCTCGAACCGATCAATATGGCCCTTCTTTGTATCATCCAGAAGGCGTTCCGAAAGGCCCTGCCCAGGCCAATCAAGAATCACGACGGCAAACCCCATGGTCTGCAGCTCTCGTCCGACCTCAAAGTATTTCTCGATGAACTCCGTCCGGCCCGGACACACTATCGCAGTGCCACGCGGACCAGATTTTGAAAGCGCAGGGGCCACGCAGGCGCGAAGATTGCGGCCTTCGCTCCCCTTGAACCAGAGTATTTCCGCCCCGTCGGGTGGCGGGTTGCCCGGGATCAGCACAAAGGAGCTGTCCAGTGTGTGGGGACGCGTCGTCATATCGGACCTTCAAAAGAAAGAAGCCGCCCAAGGTTTCCCCGGACGGCTTCAGAGATCAAGTTCAATTCAGCGAAATTAGCTGAACTTCTTCATCAGGTTCTGCAGCTGCATGGCAACAGACATGTCGCCTTCAACCTTCAACTTGCCCTGCATGAAGGCCATCGTCGGGTCCATGGCGCCTTCGGAAATCTTCTTGAAGTCGTCCCAGTCGACCTTGATGGTCGCGTCGGCATCGGAATCGGAATTGTCAGCCTTGCCAGCAACGCCGTCGATGAAAAGCTTGCCTGCATCACCGAAGTCAAATTTCACCTTCTTCGTGAAGTCGCCACCGGCTTCGACGGCCGAATCTGCTTTCGCTGTGAGTTCTGCGAGATCCATTGAATTCCTCCTTGAATGGACTTTGGGCGATAAAGCCGTTCCTTCTATCAGAATGCAAGCCCACAGAGGCCAGATTACCTTGATTTAGTTCAGTTGGGTGGCAGCTTACTCAAATCGCTCAGGTTTTTAAAAGCGTGTTGACCTCGCGTAGCGGAAGCGTGGAAATTGGGCGCCATGAGCTGGCAGAAATCGATCGAAGAATTGCGTCGCCGAGAGCGATTGGCGGAAAAAATGGGCGGCGAGGAGCCGGTGTCCCGGCAGAAAGGCCGCGGAAAGCTGACGGTTAGAGAGCGCGTCGCCTTCCTGGCAGACCCCGGAAGCTTCCATGAAATCGGCAAGATCGCAGGCAAGGCAACCTATGGTGCCGACGACGAATTGGACGGTTTCCTGCCCTCGAACTCAGTTATGGGCCGGGCTCGGTTGAATAGCAGATCGACAGTGATTCTGGCAGACGATTTCACTGTTCGGGGCGGCGCAGCCGATGCTTCGATCTGGCAGAAAATGGTTCAAGCCATCAAGATGGCGGCCGAGTACCGCCTGCCGCTCGTTCAGATGATTGACGGCACTGGGGGCGGCGGTTCGGTCAAGATGCTGGAGAAAGACCCGCGCACCTACATTCCGGAGACACCGGGCTGGAATGAGATTACCCACGGCCTGACACAAGTGCCCTTCGTATCATTGGCCCTTGGCCCCTGCGCGGGCATGGGCGCGGGGCGAGTAGCCGCCAGCCATTTCTCTGTCATGGTCAAAGAGCTGAGCCAGGTTTTCGTGGCCGGTCCGCCTGTCGCCATCGCGCTTGGCGAAGATGTCACCAAGGAAGAACTGGGCGGCTGGAAAATTCAGGGCCAGAATGGCACAGTCGACAATGTCGTGGATACCGAAGCGGACGCATTCGAAACAGCTCGTCGTTTCCTGTCTTACCTTCCATCATCGGTGCACGAACTTCCGGAGCGAGTCGTGACTGGTGATTCGCCAGAGCGACGGGAGGAGAGCCTGCTCTCTATTGTGCCAACAGACGGTAAGACGCCGTACAAGCCGCGGAAGATTGTTGAAGCAAGTGTAGATACGGGTAGCTTTTTCGAGATCGGACATGATTGGGGCCGGGGTATCGTGTGCGGGTTCGCCCGTCTGGATGGGTATCCTGTCGGAATCCTGGCAGGTGATCCCTTCTTCCTGGACGGCGCATGGACCGCAGATGTCTGCGACAAGGTCACTCGCCACATGGATCTCTGCTCGCAATTCCATTTGCCGGTCGTCCACTTTGTCGACTGTCCCGGCTTTGCGGTTGGCGTGAAGGCGGAGACCGCCGGTGTGACCCGTGCGGGCGTGCGCGCCATGACGGCGATCTATCAGGCCGATGTGCCGGTCTGTTCTGTCGTGATCCGCAAAGCCTATGGCCTGGCTGGGTCCGCCATGATGAATCAGAGCCGGACCAAATGGCGCTATTGCTGGCCGAGTGGGGACTGGGGCAGCCTGCCCATGGCCGGCGGCATCGAGGCCGCCTTCCGCAAGGAACTGGCCGAGGCCGAGGATCCGGAGGCCCTGAAGGCCCAGCTCTACAAGAAATTCGATGCGATCCGGTCTCCCTTCAGGACAGCAGAATCCTTCTATGCCGAGGAAATCATCGACCCGCGGGACACCCGTCCTCTCCTCGTGGATTTCATCCACCACGCCTGGCGCACACTGGAGCCGGGCGAACGGAGAACAGGTTTCCGGCCCTGATCATCCGCCCGAATTCCAACGTGATCTTGCCATTTTGTAGGTTTCATGTGGAAGTCATAGTGGATGTGGAGGGAACAGATGAACATCAAAATTCCAGCAATTGCGACCGCTGCCGTCTTGCTCGCGGCATGTGGCGGTCCTGGCAACGAGTCGGCTGAGCGCGCGATGATGAACGCCCCCCCGGCCCCATCTCCGATGATGGAGCAGGACGTGGCAATGGACGGTTCGTTTTCCAAATCAGGAGGTGGCGGCGGGCCGACCGAGGAGGCCGCGCAACAATATATCGCCTATTCGCACTCGCTCGGATTGCGGCTGCCAGTGAAGTCCATCGAGCCAGTCATGCAGGGCCATGTTGCCGCCTGTAACCAAGCTGGCCCCTCGGTGTGTATCGTCACTAATTCCTGGTTCAACACCTACTCGGATGATGAAGCCTCCGCATCGCTCCAACTTCGGGCAACGCCAGATTGGATCGAGACATTCCTGGAGGGTGTCGACGCCGACGCCGAGCAAGCCAATGGCGACGTTACCAATCGCCAGACGACGGCCGAGGACCTTACCGTTTCGATCATCGACACCGATGCCCGCCTGAACGCTCAGCAAACCCTTCAAAAGCGTTTGGAGGAGTTGCTCGCCAACCGGGACGGCGAACTGGGAGACCTATTGGCCACGGAGCGGGAACTTGCCCGGGTCAACGGTGAGATCGACTCGCTAAAATCATCGCTCAAGACTTTGATGCTCCGGGTTCAGATGAGCCAATTGAGCGTGAACTACGAGACCAAGCGCAATCCGGTCTCGCAAGGCGCACTCTCACCGATCGGAAGTGCGTTCGGAGATTTCTTCTATAACCTCTCCAGTGCGCTGGCCGCCGTGATCACCGCCTTTGCGATCGGCCTGCCATGGCTGATCTTGATCGGAGCCTTCCTCTGGATTTGGCTGAAGCTGATCTGGCCACGCATCCGTCGCAAGAAACCCCAATAATGTGAATGGCCCCCGGAGCGATCCGGGGGCCATTCATCATCAGGCTTTCTCAGCCACTTTTGCCTTCTTGCCCTTGGGCTTGGCATCACCAAGCAACAGGTGGGCTATCTCTTTCGGCACAATCATCAACATCTCACTGGTGGACGTTTCCCAATTCTCGAGAATGTCTTTCGCGCGAAGGGACTTGGTGCGCTTGAAGTGCTCCTCGATCAGCGCCCTGGCTTCTGCAATGTGCTCTGCCTGCATGTCTGAGAGGGGATACCAATCAATCGAATCCGGGTTCGCCACCCGTTCGAACTGGCTTTCCGGATCCCAGATATAGGCTGTACCGCCGGTCATGCCCGCGCCGAAATTGTCACCGACCGGTCCGAGAATGACAGCCCGCCCGCCCGTCATGTACTCACAGCCATTCGCGCCGCACCCTTCAATCACCGTCACAGCACCGGAGTTACGAACCGCGAAGCGCACGCCCGCCGTACCCGCCGCGAACAACTTGCCCGCGGTTGCGCCGTACAAACACGTATTGCCGATGATAGCGTCACCCGCCCGATGACGCTCTTTCGGCCGTGGCGATACGACAATCGAAGCGCCCGACAGGCCTTTACCTACATAATCATTGGCATCGCCGATGACTTCCAGCAGAAGACCCTGCACCGAGAACGCACCTAACGATTGCCCTGCGGACCCTTCCAGCCGGATATGCAGGCGGCCCTCTGGCAGTGCCTGCATGCCGAACTTGCGCGTGATCGCAGAACTCGACCGTGCACCGATCGCGCGCATCGTGTTACGCACACCATATTCCAACTGCATCTTCTCGCCGCGCTCGAAGAACGGCTCGGCATCACGTAGAATCTGGGCGTCTAGGGTATCTGGAACCTCTTCACGACGGTCAGGCTGATAAATGACCGGATTTTCGGTATCGACCTGGACTAGCAGCGGGTTCAGGTCGAGATCATCGAGATGTGTCGACCCACGGCTTACCTGAGCGAGCAAGTCCGTGCGCCCGATTGCTTCGTCGAGCGACTTCAGGCCGAGTGAAGCAAGAATTTCCCGGACGTCCTCGGCTATGAAGCTCATCAGGTTCACGACCTTTTCCGGCGATCCGGTAAAGTGAGCACGTAGCGCCTCGTCCTGAACACAGACCCCCACAGGGCAGGTGTTCGAGTGGCACTGGCGCACCATGATACAGCCCATAGCCACGAGCGAGGCTGTGCCGATTCCGTACTCTTCCGCACCCAGCATAGCAGCGATCACAATATCGCGGCCCGTACGAAGGCCTCCATCGGTGCGGAGGGTTACCTTGTTGCGCAGATTGTTCAACGACAGGATCTGGTGCGCTTCGGCAAGACCGAGTTCCCACGGCAGACCCGCATATTTGATGGAAGTCTGTGGGCTCGCGCCCGTTCCTCCCACGCCGCCTGCAATCAGTATGACGTCTGCCTTCGCCTTCGCCACGCCAGCGGCAACCGTTCCGACCCCGGACTGGGCAACAAGCTTCACGCAAACCCGTGCCTCCGGATTAATCTGCTTCAAGTCATAGATCAGCTGGGCAAGATCTTCGATCGAGTAGATGTCATGGTGTGGCGGTGGTGAGATCAGCATCACACCCGGCGTTGCATGGCGCAGCTTGGCAATGAATTCTGTCACCTTGAAGCCGGGCAACTGACCGCCCTCGCCGGGTTTTGCACCCTGAGCGATCTTGATCTCAATCTCTCGACACTGGTTCAGATACTCCGCAGTCACACCAAAGCGGCCAGAGGCCACCTGCTTGACGGCAGAGTTCATATTGTCGCCATTCGGCAGCGGACGAAACCGGGCGCGATCTTCGCCGCCTTCGCCCGATACCGATTTTGCACCGATCCGGTTCATGGCCACGTTCAGCGTGCCATGAGCTTCTGGGCTCAACGCGCCGAGCGACATGCCGGGCGTAATGAAGCGCTTACGGATCTCATTGATCGACTGAACGACGGATACTGGAACGGGGTCTCCAGCCGGCTTGAAATCGAGCAAGTCACGCAATTGTATCGGATCGCGCGAATGCACTGCTTCGACATATTTGCGATAGATAGAATAATCGCCGCGATCACATGCCGCTTGCAATGTGTGGATCAGATTACCGTCAAGCGCATGTGGTTCTTCGGACGCTCTCAAGCGGTAGAACCCGCCTACCGGCAGAGATACGACATCCTCATCGAAGGCGGCCTCATGGCGAACAAGCGAGTTTTCTTCGAGGCCAGCGAGACCAAGGCCAGAAATGCGGCTGTTCATGCCTGGGAAATAATCCGCGACAAGCGCACGCGAGAGGCCCAGCGCTTCGAAATTGTACCCACCCCGATAGGAAGAAATTACAGAAATTCCCATCTTTGAGATGATCTTCAACAAGCCGGCTTCGACCGCTTTTTTGAAATTCAACACACACTCATTGAGCGGCATCTCTCCGAAAAGCCCTCGGGCTTGCCGGTCCGCAATGATGTCTTGCGCCAGGTACGCATTCACGCACGTCGCACCGACACCGATGAGTACGGCAAAATAGTGCGTGTCGAGGCATTCGGCCGACCGAACCGTGATGGAACAGAACGTACGCAAACCTTGCGCCACAAGGTGCGAGTGAACCGCACCAGTGGCCAGGATCATCGGAATCGCAATCTTGTTCGCAGACTGATACTGATCGGTCAGAATTATGTGCTCGCGGCCTTCGCGTACTGCATCTTCCGCCTCCTGACGGATTCTACCCAGCGCGTTCTTGAGCGCAACTCCATCACCTGCCGCATCTGCTTCATTGAATGTACAGTCAATCTCAGCAGTGCCAACACCCAGTCGATCGATCAGGCGGTCATACATCCCATTGGTCAGGACCGGGCTCTCCAGCACGAATACTTCCTGCTGGGACTTGTCGGTATCGAGAACGTTTCCAAGGTTTTTGAACCGAGTCTTGAGACTCATTACGCGCTCTTCACGCAACGGGTCGACCGGCGGGTTTGTGACCTGACTGAAATTCTGGCGGAAGAAGTGGCTCATTGGGCGGTACGAGAAAGACAAGACGGCCGTCGCAGTGTCGTCGCCCATCGATCCAATGGCCTCCTTGCCACCTTCGGCCATCGGAGAAAGGATCAATTCTAGTGTCTCAAGTGTATAACCCGCGGCTGTCTGACGACGCAGCAGATCTTCCTTGTTGAACATGAGAGGCTCAGGCCCCGGGCCGATTTCCGGCTCCAGTTCGGTCACGGCCTGCAACCACTCTTCATATGGCGCCTTGCCGGCGAGCAGGTCAATTAGCTCGCGATGCTCATAAAACTTTCCGGTCTTCAAATCAGCCGCGATCATGCCGCCAGCCTGGATCAGGCCGCGCTTGGTGACTTCATGATCGCCCAGCGGGCACATACCCGCCTCAGACCCAACCGCAAGAATACCGTCTGCCGTCAGAGCATAACGAAGCGGCCGCAAACCGTTTCGATCAAGCCCAGCTATGGCCCAACGGCCATCATAGGCCGCGATTCCGGCCGGTCCGTCCCAAGGCTCCATCACGGAGTTACAATAGTCGTAGAGCGCCTGGTGAGCAGTCGGCATGACCGAATCCCGCTTCGACCAGGCTTCCGGGATCAACATGGCCTTGGCCATTGGTGCCGAACGGCCTGACTTGCAAAGAATCTCGAACACAGAATCAAGGGCGCCAGAGTCGGACGTGCCATCCGGGATCACCGGCTTTACATCATCAACATGCTCGCCAAAGGCTTCGGATACCATGCGGATTTCGTGGCTCTTCATCCAGTTCTTGTTGCCACGCACCGTATTGATCTCGCCATTGTGCGCGATCATTCGGAAAGGCTGAGCCAGCGACCATTGCGGGAACGTGTTGGTCGAATACCGCTGGTGATATATTGCGAATGCAGAGACGAAACGCTCGTCCTTCAGGTCCAGATAGAAATTGTCTATGTCCTGCGCCAGAAACATGCCCTTGTAGATCAGGGATGAATGGCTGAGTGAACATACATAGAAGGATGGAATCGCGGCCTCACGTGCACGACGCTCGATCCGCCGGCGGCAGATATAGAGCGCACGTTCAAGCTCTTCCGGGCTGCGCCCTATACCATCGCGGAACATGATCTGCTCAATCGCCGGACGTGTATCCTTGGCCTTCTGGCCTATCACGGTCACATCCACGGGGGGCTGGCGCCAGCCATAGATGTAGAACCCGAAATGCAGAACCTCGGTTTCAACCAATGTCCGCGCAGCTTCCTGAGCCGCAAAATCCGTGCGTGGTAGGAATATCTGACCCACACAGATTGGGTCGTCCGTCGGATTGTGGCCTGTGCGAGTGACATGCTCACGGAAGAAATCCTGTGGCACTTCCACGCGAATACCCGCGCCATCTCCGGTCTTGCCATCCGCATCGACAGCGCCCCTGTGCCAGACATTCTTCAATGCCTCGATCCCCATCTCCACGATTTCGCGACGCGGCTTGCCATCGAGCGCTGCGACAAGGCCAACACCACAAGCATCATGCTCATATTCGGGGTCATAGGCGTGGCCGTCCATCAGCTTCTGACGGTTGGCCTCATACTGTTTTACATATTCTGACATCTGACTACTCCGCCGCTACTTTAGAAGCGCGCTCTTGTGCTCTCATCGCCTTGTGCATGGCTTCTGCTGCGTCCCGGCCATCCTTGATGGCCCAGACAACGAGCGAAGCGCCGCGAACGATATCCCCTGCCGCATAAACGCCGGGCAGGCTGGTTTCCATTGTTGCATAATCGACCCGAACCGCGCCCCAACGGTTTACGGTCAAGGTTTCTTCGCCAAACAATTCCGGCAGGTCTTCCGGGTCAAAGCCCAGCGCCTTGATGACCATGTCGGCCTTGATGTCGAATGTTTCCCCGGTCTTGACCGGAGACTGACGACCGGAGGCATCGGGCTCGCCCAGTTTCATCCGGCTCGCGCGAACAGCTTTAAGTTTGCCGGCTTTCGTATCGAGAATGGCATCGGGCGAAGCCAGCCATTCAAAGGTCACACCCTCTTCCTCGGCATTCGTCACTTCGCGCTGACTGCCCGGCATGTTCGCGCGGTCACGGCGATACACACAAGATACGCTCTTGGCGCCCTGACGGATCGCCGTTCGCACGCAATCCATCGCAGTGTCGCCGCCACCGATCACAACCACGCGCTTTCCGTCTGCGTTCAAAGTCCCGTCATCATAGGCCGGCACGTCATCGCCAAAATTCTTGCGGTTGGAAGCGGTCAGGTATTCCAGCGCAGGGAATACGCCTTTGGCCCCGCTGCCCGGACATTTCAGATCCTTTGCTGCGTAGACACCTGTCGCGATGAGGATCGTGTCGTGCTGATCTCGCAGCGTTGAGAGAGACACCGTCTCGCCGACCCGCGTATTGAACTCAAACCGGATTCCGGAATCTTCCAAGCGTTTGATACGGCGCTCAACCACATCCTTCTCGAGCTTGAAGCCAGGGATTCCGTAGACCAACAGGCCACCCCCCCGGTCATAAGCATCGTAAACCGTGACTTGATAGCCCTTTCGGCGGAGCTGTTCAGCGGCAGCAAGGCCCGCAGGGCCCGCGCCAATAATGCCTGCAGATTGGGCGCGTTCACGTGGGGGCGTGATCGGCTTCACCCATCCCTGATCCCACGCATTGTCAGTGATATACTTTTCAATAGATCCGATCGTGACTGTGCCGTGGCCCGACTGTTCGATGGTGCAGATACCCTCACACAGACGATCCTGCGGACAGATGCGGCCGCAAATCTCAGGCATGTTATTGGTCGCCGACGAGACCTGATATGCTTCTTCGAGCCGGTCTTCGGCGGCGAGCTTCAACCAATCAGGAATGTTGTTGGAAAGGGGGCAGCCCTGTTGGCAGAATGGGACGCCGCACTGCGAACACCGCGCGGCTTGCTCACCAGCCTTGTCCTTGCTGAACTCAGCATAGATTTCATTGAAATCGTCTTTTCGGTCCGAGGCATCCCGCTTTGACGGCATGCTCCGCTCGACTTTGATGAATTTCAGCATTTTTTCTGCCATTTCGGCGCTCCCGGTATTAGAAGTGTGTGCTTAGAACTTTCACTCCAAGCTCGCAAGCGCATTCGATCATTCACAACTCACTATGATATTTATAAACCGCACTCGGCCGCCCGCTTTACCGTCTGTGCGGCTCAATACGGAAAAACAATATCATATTGATCTTTATACGAGTGGTGGCTTTTTTGGTAAATTCCCATAGTTGGGAATTGCGTTGAAACTGTAAGGCTCGCCTGATGTCCCTATTACAGCTCGCCATTATCGCCCTGCTGCAGGGCACGACAGAATGGCTTCCCGTGTCCTCTTCCGGCCATGTACTGCTCGCCGCAGGATTCTTCGAAGCTAGCCCCGGCGACGAGTTATTGATCAATGCCGTGTCAAATCTCGGCACCTTGTTGGCGATGCTGATCTATTTCCGAAAGGACGTGACCAGCGCCATTGCAGGAGGATTTGAACTGGTCGCCGCACCAATATCAAAATCGCCACTGTCAAAAGGGGCTCGCCTTGCAGCCGCCGTGATTGTTGCAACGCCGGTCGCCGTTCTAGTCGCATTCGCCTACGAAAAATTCCTGCCCGACAGCATGCTGGAAAGCATGCGCAGCATCTATGTCGTCGCCGCCACAACGATCATCTTCGGCGCCCTGCTCTGGTGGGCCGATGTGAAAGGTACGCGCGATCGCAAGGAAGAAGACATGACGATGTGGCATGCTTTCCTGATCGGCGCGACCCAGGCGATCGCTGCAATCCTGCCAGGCACCAGCCGTTCCGGCATTACGATGACGGCCGCTCGTGCATTCGGGTATGACCGCACCGAGGCAGCGCGATTTTCAATGCTGATCGGCGCCCCAATCCTCGCCGCTGCCGGACTTTACGGAGCGATGGGATTGGTGACAGCCGATGCCACCGAAACCGTGCTGACCCTGAAGGATGGACTCATTGTGGCAAGCATCGCCTTCATCACGGGGCTGGCGTCCATCTGGTTCCTGATGTCGCTACTCAGCCGAATGAGCTTTCTGCCCTTCGTATTGTACCGCTTCGCACTTGGCGCCGTGCTGATACTGGGATCACCACTCGTCGGACTACTCTAGACTTAGGCCTCGGACGCCTTGTGAAACTCGCCATAGTCGCGGAACCGCCAGAGATAGGAAGGCACGATCGCTTCAACCGTTTCCAGCTCCGTGACGCCAAGATCCTTCAGCGTCAGCGCATCATCGGCGACCACATTGTCGGATTTAAGCATCTCGACCTGGTCTCCTGTGAGGGGCGGATCGCCGAGAAAGCCCCACGAGAATGGCGGAATATAGCGCCAGACAGCTGCTGTGAGATAACCCGCGGGCTTTGCGATGAAGAACGGCAACGGAATTTTGAACCGGCGCTTGTCAATCGTCTCGAGGATCACGTCATACAGTTCATTGAACGTGTAAATGCGGGGGCCGCCCAATTCGTAAGTCTTGCCTGCCGTGGCCGCATCATCCACCGCCACAGCAATCGCCTCGGCCACATCACCGGCATAGACCGGCTGGAAGCGAGTCGATCCACCGCCAATGGCCGGCAACAGGGGCAATACACTCATCAACGGGGACGTTGCCATCGCAGCAAAGCGGTTGAAGAACTCGTCTTCCGACGCAAACACAATGGATGGACGTAGAATGGTCGCTGTAGAAATGGCGTCGCGAACAGCGGCTTCAGCTTCTGCCTTTGTGCGTGCATAGTCAGCCGAGGAATCGGCATCAGCGCCGATGGCTGAAACTTGGACAAACCGTGCAATGCCTTTTTCGGCGGCAACTTGCGCCAGCAATCCAGCCCCTTCGCTCTGAGCCGACTCAAACGTCTGAGCGCCTTTCTCAAACATGATGCCAACAAGATTCACGACAGCGTCGGCGCCATCCAGCGCGCGCTCGATCGATTCTCGATTGCGGATATTGGCCTGAATAATATCGACCCAGCCTGGAGGCCCCGCAAGACGAACATCCCCGGCAGTGTTCACGTGCCGACAGGCAACGCGCACACGCCAGCCCTTCTTGACGAGTTCACGGGCGGCATACCGTCCAATAAACCCCGACCCGCCGAAAACAGTTACCAAGCCTTTGGTCATCTTCAGTCTCTCTCAAAGCGACCGCAGCCGCGATAATCCGGATGGCGCCTTTGACCATAGAGCCGTTCGCCTGTCTACCAAGGCACGGCGGGCGAAACAGCGCGGCATGGCAGAATATACAGGTATGCCATCAACCTGTGCAGCGCAGCGTCAGAGCGGTCAGGCCTTCACTGCCATTTCAGTCGCCATCCATCCCGCGAACGCATCCCGCTCCGCCGCGCTCATGTGCAGGCCCAGCTTGGAACGACGCCACAGAATGTCATCTGCGGTTCGGGCAAACTCTACTTCAACAAGGTAGCGCGCCTCAGTTTCGGTCAGGCTCGCACCAAACATTCGGCCAAGATCGCCGTCCGTTTCGGCTTGCCCCAACAAACGCCGCGCGTCGGTGCCGTAAGCGCGTGCTAGACGCTGCAGAAGGTTAGCGCTCAGCTTGGGATAATCCTGCCGCAATCCTTCATAGAAACCGTCGAAATCCGCGCGAGGCATGTCTCCGCCGGGAAGGTCAGCGTCGCGTGTCCACTCACCACCTGCCTCCGGAAAAACCTTATCCAGTGTCTGAAGCGCGTCTTCAGCCAATTCCCGATAGGTCGTTATCTTGCCCCCAAACACTGACAGGACCGGCGCTCCGCCGTCATCATCCAGTTTCAGGACATAGTCGCGCGTCACTTTGGAGGCGTTGGCAGCGTGGTCATCATATAGTGGGCGCACACCGGAATAGGTCGCCACCACATCTGCTGGAGTGATGGCCCGCTTGTAATACTCGCTCGCGCCCTTGCAGAGATACTCGATCTCATCAGGCGTAATTTTCACCTCGTCGCGATTTGCTTCATACGGAACGTCCGTCGTGCCGATCAGTGTGAACGCGCCGCGCTCATAGGGAATCGCGAACATGATTCGGCCATCACCATTCTGGAAGAAGTAGGCGTAGTCGCCTTCGTGCCAGCGCGGCACGATGATATGGCTACCCTTTACAAGTCGTAGGTGGGTCTCGTTTTTCTTTCCATGGTCGAGCCCCAGAACATCGTCGACCCAGGCACCTGCCGCATTGACGACCGCCCTGAATGACCGGGTCTCGGATCCTTTCGGACTTTCCAGCACTGCATCCCAATGGTCACCACTGCGCACAAGCGACGTACAGCGGGTACGCGTCATGACTTCAGCACCATGCGATTTCGCATCGACGGCGTTCAGCACGACAAGCCGCGAATCCTCGACCCAGCAATCAGAATACTCGAAAGCAAGCCGATATTCTTCCTTGAGCGAGTCAAGTCTGGCCGACGATTTGCGCCGAAGCGTTGTGGTTGCAGGCAACAATTTGCGTCCGCCAAGGTGATCATAGATGAACAGACCAAGTCGGATCAGCCAGGCAGGGCGAAGTTCCTTGTGGTGCGGCAGGACGAACCGCATTGGCCAGATTATGTGCGGCGCTGCCTTAAGCAGGATTTCGCGCTCGATCAGGGCCTTGCGCACCAGACCGAAATCATACTGCTCCAGATAACGCAGCCCGCCATGAATCAACTTCGTGCTGGCTGACGATGTATGCTGGGCAAGGTCATCTTTTTCGCAGAGCACCACATCCAGCCCACGACCAGCAGCGTCGCGCGCGATCCCGGTTCCGTTGATCCCGCCGCCGATCACCAGGATATCGTGCATGTCAGCCCTTCATCAGGCCTGCGGCCTTCAGCAGCTTGCCGGCACGAAGGACGCGCTGGAGCTTGTGTTCTGATGACCGGTCGCCCTTGTTCGAATCCGGGTGGAACCGGCGAACATATTCTGCATAGCGCGCGCGAATCTCCGCTGGCTTTGCATCGGTTTCGAGATCGAGTTCCTTCAAGGCGCGCTTCTGCAGCGTGTTCCGGTGGCCGGACGAGGCCGACTCGCCACTCGCAACATCATCAACATTGAAGAACTTGCTGCCTGCCCAGCGCCGCGGGTCCAACTTCTGAGGTCCCTTTTCGCCGCGCATTGGACCTGTGCCAAATTTCCAGGTGCGCTTGTGACCATACCGCTCAGACCGGGCGAACGAAGCGGCCTCGGCCTGCGACATGCCTTCAAAGAAATCAAAGCTGCGATTGTACTCTGCTGCATGCGCCTGGCAGAAATAATGACGACCATTCCCCTGACGCTTGGGCGCAGGATGGGTCCCCTCAAGATCACATTGCTTGTGGTCGCAGACACGAGTCTTCTGCGCACGCGCACGGGAAGCCTCGTCTTTAGGAGGCTTGATGCGTATATCTTTGAACTTAACGCGATAGGAAAATGGGTCACCGTCAGACATGACCCGGCATAATAGGGAGTGCAGGTTAAAGATGCCACAGCCAAGTGACAGGTTATCGCGAATTCGTGAGCTTTTAACTGAAGCTTTTCACCCGGTAGAGCTGATTATTACCGATGACAGCCAAAAACATGCAGGTCATGCAGGCGCCGCGCCTGGTGGAGAGACGCATTACACCGTGCGAATCACGTCCTCGGCATTCGAAGGTCTGTCCCGCGTCCAAGCCCAACGCGCGATCATGTTGACGCTGCAGTCCGAATTTGATTCCGGCTTGCACGCACTCGCCCTACACGCGAAAGCGGCATGAATCTTGAAAAATCCGACTCCACGCGGAACCGAAATATGACTCGATCATTAATTTCGCAGCCGTCGAGGAGAACGGGTGATGGTACAGAAACTCATGACTGCCGCCGCAATAGGCGCAATGATTGCAGGTTCAGCGATTGCGGAGACACCTTCCGACAAGGTGAATCTCGGCATGATGCACTGGATTCGCGACACGGTTTGCACTCAGGATAGAGAGATAGTCTTCGTTCCGGTGTCCCATGACGTCCCAACGCTCAGCGGCGAGTGGGCTGTTATCGCCATGGACAATCCCGATCCAGACTCCGCCCACATCGTGACGCTCACCGAGAAGAACTGGCTGAAGGCCAATGGCTGCGACGAAGATCCGTCGCCGCAGATGCATATGGCCAGCCGAGAGCCGAAATCAGGCCGTCTCGGCCTCTGATATGTTCAGGCCAGTGACCTGGTTTCGCTGACGCCTGAGTATGTTGAAGCGATACCCGTGAAAGACAAAGCTCTGTCCAGGCTCGGGAATGGTCTGCGCCTCGTGAATGACCAAGCCTGCAACGGTTACGGCTTCTTCATCTGGCAAGTTCCAGCCTGTCGCCCTGTTCAGGTCCCGAATAGGTACCCATCCATCCACGTTGACTGATCCATTTGGCTGGGGACGCACACCCTGAACGGCCACATCATGCTCGTCATGGATATGACCGACGATCTCTTCCAGAATGTCTTCCAGCGTAATCAGCCCCTGAAGCTCGCCATACTCGTCAACAACCAACGCGAAGTGACTCCGTTTTTGAAGAAATGCGTCGAGTTG
This sequence comes from Hyphomonas sp. UBA3195, assembly GCF_002366485.1. NCBI lineage: Bacteria > Pseudomonadati > Pseudomonadota > Alphaproteobacteria > Hyphomonadales > Hyphomonadaceae > Hyphomonas > Hyphomonas sp. UBA3195. The sequence goes on along the minus strand of NZ_DEXB01000033.1, from coordinate 67,763 downwards.
GTCCTGTACTGGTGTTGTCTCCGGCACAAACCACGGCTTGCGCAAGATCGAGTCGAGATCGAGCGCGCTCAGGTCGCCGCCAAGCGGCAGCGCCGCCCGCAACAGGTCCTTTGCGTGCAAAATGCCGACAATCTCCTCCTTCTCGCCCCGGTATAGCGGTAGGCGCGTATGCGGGCTGGCGAGCGCTTTGGTTACCAACTGCCGAGGCTCAGTATCCGCATTCAACATGCGAATGTTTTTCCGATGGATCATCACGTCTTCGACGGTCAGCTCCTTCAAATCGAGCGCCCCGACCAGTCGCAGACGATCTTCAGCTCCGACACCTCCTTCGGAGGCGTGTAGGTCAATCGCACCGCGAATTTCCTGTTCCGCCGTGACGAGTTCAGCAGGCGCACCAAGGCCGAGGATCTTCAATGTGATGGTGACGACAAATTGGATCAGTTTCACAATCCACGCCACAGCCCAAACCAGACCACTGATCGGCCGCGCTACGCTCATCGCCATAGTGTCGGGACGCGTGATCGCATAAGTTTTCGGCAGGACTTCGGCAAACACCAGTACCAGAATCGTCATCACGCCGGTCGCCAGCACCAGCGCGACACCGCCCGGTCCGAACAATGAGGTAAACAGCGACGTGGCAAGCACCGAGGCGAGGATGTTTACCAGGTTGTTGCCCAACAAGATCGCACCAATCAGATTTTCGCGATTACTGATCAGGCGATTCACTGTCTCGGCCCGCTTGTCACCATCCTTTTCAAGCTGGTGCATGCGCGCACGCGACGCGGCCGTCAGCGCCGTCTCAGACCCCGAAAAGAAGCCTGACATGCCGAGCAGCACGAAAATTGAGATGATGTAACCGGCAATCATGGGTGGGGTCTCATATGTGTGGATCAGCTCTCCAGCAATTCGCTACGGAGAAATGCTTCGACGGACGCAAGATCTGCATCCTTGTGGATGTAGGACTGGCCAATACCGCGTGCGAGGATCAAGGGTACTTTGCCGCCGCTGGCTTTCTTGTCCTGCTGCATTAGCTCGACCAGTCGCGCAGCGATGTAAGGCCCACCCTGACGTCCCGGAATGCTTGATTGCAACCCCGTCGCATTGAGGTGCGCCGTCACACGGTCTGCATCGGATTGCGGCGTGATACGCTGACTTGCGCCATAGCGAAATGCGAGCGCCATGCCGATGGCAACGGCCTCGCCGTGCAACAGATCCGGCGCATAGCCGTTTGCCGCCTCAAGTGCATGGCCAAACGTGTGGCCGAGGTTAAGCAGCGCCCGGACGCCGGTTTCGCGCTCGTCTTCCGCAACGATGGCCGCTTTGGCACGACAGCTGGTGGCAACCGCTTGCGCTATTGCCGCTGGGTCCAGTGCCAGCACCGCTTCGCCATGCTCTTCAAGCCACGCAAAGAAACCCGGATCATTGATCAATCCATATTTCACGATCTCGGCGTAACCAGCGCGCAGCTCTCGCGGCGGCAGCGTTTCAAGCAGGGACGTATCAGCTATCACCAATTGCGGCTGATAGAATGCACCAATCGAATTCTTCCCGCGCGGCGTGTTCACCGCGGTCTTGCCGCCGACCGAGGAATCGACCTGGGCCAACAGGGTCGTCGGCACCTGCACGAATTTCATGCCGCGCTTCATAAGGCTGGCTGCAAGCCCCGTAATATCACCGATCACGCCACCACCGAGCGCAATGAGTACATCGCTGCGGTCAGCAGAGGCCTCAAGTAACCAGTCGAGGATCTCTTCGAGATTGGAAAACGACTTCGTTTTCTCGCCCGGCGTCAGGGATTTCCAATGCGTCGTCACACCGGTTGACCGAAGCGCCTCATCCAGTCGATGTCGGTGCATCCGCTCGACCGTCTCATCTGTCAGCACGAAGACCCGCGGCTGTTTGATCATGGCCGACACGCGCGCACCGAGCTGGTCCAGCGCGCCGTGGCCGACGAGAATGTCATAGCTGCGATCTTCGAGCTCGACCGTGACGGTCTCAAGCGGTGGTGCGGTCACGTTCACTTCGGTGTCCATGTCTGGAGGGCCTTGTATATGGCATTGACGGTGGCCGCGTGCGGTCCGTCCTTTGACGGCACGACGAGATCGGCTTGGGAATAGATCGGCTCGCGCTCTGCCAACAGATTGGTCAGTACGTCCTTCGCATCCGGACGCCTCAGCAAGGGACGCGTATCGCGCTTCTGGACACGTCGCCAAAGAGTTTCGAGATCAGCATTCAGCCAGATGGTGACCGCGTTCTTCTGCATCAACAGGCGGGTCTCATCATTCAGGTAGGCACCCCCGCCCGTAGCCAACACGTGGGGAGGCAACTCCAATAGCCGCTTCAACACCTGATGCTCCCCGCGCCGAAAATCCTCTTCTCCGTGCAGTTTGAAAATATCGGTTATTGATAGGCCCGCCGCCTTCTCGATCTCCGAATCACTGTCATAAAACTCTCGGCCCAATCGTTCGGCCAAGCGGCGCCCGACGGTAGATTTTCCTGCCCCCATCAAACCGACAAGCGCGACGGTTCGCGACATGTAGGGCAATGTCGCGTCAACCGGTCTGGAAGTACTGTCACTGTCAGAAGGCATTCTGGACTTTCGGGCTCCGTTCGGTACTTGTCCTATAGTTGCTGTCGCGCCTTCGCAATCCAGCGCCGGAATTCTGTATCTAGGGGTAAATAGCCATGCGCAAGTTTCTGATCCTTTTAGGCCTGCTGGCAATACTTGTCCTCGGCGCGGCCTGGTGGCTGGGCGGACAGGCCGAAAAGGGTAAACCAGAGCCCGGTGAAGTCCGCATCGAGGTCGACAATGTCCTTTAAGGGCGTTGTCTCGGTCGTGTGCCTCATCCTCGCCGGGAGCTTACCGGCAGGCGCGCAAATCGAGGATTCCGGTCTAGAGCTGGTGAATCCGTGGGGAATGAGCTTCCTCGAGGCGGGCGAGCCTTCCCTGCCAACCGATATGTGGCGCGCGTCCGACGCTGATGATTTGCTGCCATTGATGCGAGATGTCCGCACACACGACCTGACTCCGGCTGAACGCACGTTGATGCAACGCATGGCCCTGTCGCCTGCCACACCACCAGCGGGAATGCAGGAACCCCTGCTAAGGGCCGAACGGGCACGTATCATGTACGACCTCGGCGAAGCCCAAGCCGCAGCCACCCTCATGGCACGACTCGATACTCCTCCTCCTGGCCTCGACGCGGATGAAATCGTTGCAGATCTCAATCTTGCGCTGGGCAATGAAGCAACAGCCTGCGATATGCTGAATGCGCCAGACCGTCTTTCAGGTTATTGGGCCAAGTTGCGCGCGGTCTGCGCGGCACTGCAAGGCAATACTGCCGGCGCAGAACTCGCGATTGAAATGGCCTTGCAACAGGATGCCGTCGATTCCTGGCTTCTGGCCGCTGTGTTTGCGACATCCGGCGAACTGCCTGACGCGCCAGAGGCAGATTACTCTTCGGGACTGAACCTTGCCATCTCTGCCGAGGCGGGCCTCACGCCTCCGGAGGCACCCGTCCCCGCGAATCGTCCCGACCTTGCAGCCGCAATGGCCCTGCATCCGAAATTGCCAATCACTCTGCGTGTTCAATCCGCAGGAATGGCCAGCCAAGCTGGCATGCTGGAGACGGATGATTATCAGGCACTCTTCCTAAAGCTGATATCCGAACCGGGCTTCGTGCCCTCTACGCCTTTGGAGAGCGCGCTCTATGCAGCGCGCGATCCGCTTGTCACTGATGAAGATCGCGCTTTTGCGCTCGCCGCAGCACTGGAAGGCGCTATGGACACACCAGCCCATTTCAGCGCGGTCGCGCGGCTATTATGGGAAGAAATCGAACGCCTACCGATCAACACTTTCACGGCAGCCAACGCTCCGATCTTCGCGCGGGCTGCGCTGGCCACCGACCATTACACTGCCGCCAAGGACTGGTCATCCGCCAATACGATGGAAGGCGCGCGCGAAGATGGCAGCTTTGATGCCGCGCTCATGTCGGCTCTGGTGACACTTGCGGGCAGCGAGACGACACGCAGCGCCAGCGACTATATTGGAGAACGTCTAGCCACACTTGCCGAGTCTGACCTGCAAAAGCAGACCGCTGCTCGTCTTTTCGCATTATGGACCGCTCTCGGCATTGCGCCCCCGGCGGATGCGCGCCGCTTGATCGTGAATGCGCCCGAACGCAAATCCACCCCGGAAATAGATTTGCAATTGGTAGGCGTGCTTGCCTCCGCTGAGGCAGATGCTGCAGGAGAGGTTATTCTGTCCACGGTAGGCATGACCAAAGGCGATCCGACCGCACTCGATGACGCCAGCCTACTCTTGCTCCTGAAAGCACTGCAACGGATCGGCGCAGAGGATGCCGCCCGGGAGATGGCATTGGAATCAACTGGCTACTGGAAGGCGCTCAACTAGAAATTTCCCGAATTTCGTTGATCTTGCCTCCAGAAGGCTGATGGTGGACGAAAAACGGGAGGAATCGATGAGGGTATCCATACTGGCCGGGGCGTCTGCACTGGCACTTGCAGCCACGGCATGTGGGGCGCCAGACAAGACACAATCCCAAGCATCCGAACCAGAGCCCGCACCGGCTGCGATTGCCACGGCGAGCTCAACATCAATAGATTCCGCTGACAGGACTGCATTATTCGGCGACCTGCACGTCCATACCGGACAGTCCTTTGACGCCTTCATATCGTCCGTCCGGGCAACACCCGATGACGCATATCGCTATGCAAAGGGCGAGAAAATAATCACCGACGGCGGTTACGAGATTCAGTTGGACAGCCCGCTCGATTTTCTGGCCGTCACAGATCATGGCGAATATCTCGGCATCATGCCGGTCATGGCAACGCCCGGTACGAATCTGTCGCGCACGAATTTCGCAAAATCCGTATTTGGACCGGACGCGACGAACCCTGCCCAGTCATTCCATAATGTGGGCATCACCATCGTGACGGGCGAAGAAGTGGATGAGATCTACGATCGAGACGTCATCGACTCGGCCTGGATGAAGAACATTGAGACGGCCGAACGCCACAATGAGCCCGGCAAGTTCACCGCCTTCTCCGGCTACGAATTCACCGCCATGACAGAGGTCATGGACTCGGAAGTTCCCGCCGCAGCGAACCTGCACCGGAACGTCATATTTCGTGGAGACGCGCCGGACCGGCTTTTTTCCACCCTCGACTCCCCAAATCCGGAAGACTTGTGGGCCTGGATGGATGCGCGGCGCGCTGAGGGTCTGGATGTCATCTCCATCCCGCACAATTCCAACGCATCCAATGGCGAAATGTTTGCGTCCGAAACCTATGAGGGCGGTCAGTTGACTGCAGATTATGCGATCACCCGCATGCGCAACGAACCGGTAATTGAAATCTCCCAGGTCAAAGGCACCTCGGAAGTCCACCCAGCACTATCCCCGAATGACGAATGGGCAAACTTCGAGATCTACGACACCTTGGTTGGAAGCGCCGCAAAGTCGACGCCGCACCTCGGAGGTTTCGCCCGCAACGCGTTGGCGCGTGGACTGGGTTTCGAAGAAACAGAGAGCTTCAACCCTTACAAGTTCGGCTTCATTGGCTCCAGCGATACACATATCGGCGCCGGGTCTTTCGATGAGAAGAACTTTACTGGCAAGTTCCCCCAAGACGGATCCAATCCTGAGTTCCGACATTCCGTCCCACCAGCAGGTGCGGACAGTTGGGACGGTGTTGTATCGCTGAATAGCTTGCCGCCCGGCGCGGTAAAGCCCAGCATGCGACGCAAGCTGTCTGCCGGCAAGTACAGCGCATCCGGGCTGGCCGGCGTATGGGCCGACGAAAATACGCGGGATGCCATCTTCGACGCCATTCGTCGCAAGGAGACGTTCGGCACGTCCGGGCCGCGCATAAAAGCACGCATGTTTGCCGGATACGGATTTGATCAGGAAATGTTGGCAGATCCGGACCTGGTGTCAGCAGCCTACCGCACTGGCGTGCCACAGGGCGGCGACCTGGTCGGAAAACAGCAGGCCCCGTCATTTCTCGCTTGGGCGATTCGGGATCCGGCTTCTTATCCGCTGCAGCGTTTGCAGGTCATCAAAGTGTGGACCGATGCCCAAGGCAAGGCGCATGAGGCCGTCTACGATGCTGCATGTTCCGGCAATGTCGAACCAGATTCGGACACGCACCGGTGCCCCGACAATGGTGCCAATGTAGACATATCCGACTGCTCTACACGCCCCGGCAGTGGCGTTGGCGAGTTAAAAACACTGTGGACTGACCCAAACTACGATCCGACGCGCCGCGCAGCTTATTACGTCCGCGTTCTCGAGAATCCATCTTGTCGCTGGTCGACATGGGACGCGGTACGTAACGGATCACCACCCAATCCCGACATGCCCGTTCTCGTTCAGGAGCGGGCTTGGACATCGCCGATCTGGGTCAAACCGGAATGATGTTCACGCAATTTTAGGCGCGGCGCGCCAAGGTCGGGCAATGTCTGACCGCGCGCGCATCGAAGCCTTCCTTGAAATGATGTCTGCAGAGCGCGGCTCATCCGCAAATACGCTGGACGCCTATGGACGGGACTTGCTGGACGCATCCGAATTTTGTGGTGGCGGGTTATGTGATGCTGAAGGAAGTGAAATTTCAGGCTGGCTGAGAGATTTGTCCAAGCGAGGCATGGCTCCATCGTCGCAAGCCAGAAAGCTGTCCGCGGTCCGACGCTTCTTTCGCTTCCTGTTTGAGGAAGGAGACCGCAAGGATGATCCCACCGCGAAGATTGACGGCCCAAAGCCCGGCCGGGACGTGCCCGATGTCCTGTCTCGCGAAGAGATGGCTCGTCTGCTGGATTGCTGCGGCGACGATTTGAGGCTGAAATGTCTTGTGGAGCTGCTCTATGGGGCGGGCCTGCGGGCAACAGAACTTGTCTCTCTCAAACTCGGCCAATTGCCGAGGCGCAAGGAAGCCCGCTGGGTCACAACGGATGTGATCGTTCGCGGCAAAGGCGGCAAGGAAAGGTTGTGCCCACTGGGGCGCCCCGCTTTGCGCGGGCTTACAGATTGGCTGAAAGTACGCGAAGATCACTTGCCGGAAGCCTCACTTACAAGGAGCCGAGCTGAACCCTTTGTGTTTCCGTCGCGAGGAAAATCAGGACATCTCACCCGCCGCCGCCTGGGACAGTTGCTCGAAGCCTTGGCACTGAAAGCCGGTATCCGCCCGGATAGAGTCCACCCGCACGCGTTGCGGCACGCTTATGCAACTCACCTGCTCATGGGGGGCGCCGATCTGAGAAGCGTCCAGACATTGCTGGGCCATGCCGATATCGCGACGACACAAATCTACACGCACGTCCTGACGGACGAGCTCGCGGAGCTTCTCGAAACAGCGCACCCCTTGGCCACAAAGATTTAGCACGAGAAAAAGTTTTCAGCATTGCTGAAACCGGGAGTCATGCCGATATATGACGACGCGAGTTCGCAATGCTTTTGTATGGACGTCTCAGATGAAACGCTTTCTGAATGCTCTTATTCCAACCATCCTGATCTCGGAAATCGCCGCGATCACCTTCATGACAGCGACTTGGGCTATCCTGTCCGAGCTTCATGCAGGACTGAACGTCATCATAGGCGGGGAGGTTGTCACCGCGATCGGAGTCGCAGCTCTTACCGTAGCGGTGTTCCGCCGGGCATCGCGGCCCGACGTAGAAACCGCCTCGGCAGAAGAGTGATCAGGCGGCGGTAGCGGATCCGCGCGACGCGACCCAAAAGGCATGAACAACGCCGGGCAGCCAGCCAATCAGTGTCAGTAGCACGTTGAGCAGGAATTGAAGCCCAATGCCTTCCTTGATCGCGACTGCGACAGGTGGGAGAAATATTGTGAGTAGGATCATGAGCAGGGACATGCAGGGTTTCCTTTTTGGATAAGCTACCCCTGCAACGCCCGGAACAGGTGAAAGTTCCCTGCCTGGCGTTCCACAAATGATTTCGACTTTTCCCGAGATCGACGTTGACCCCGGTTCAGCTGCGGGTTTAGACACCCGCTGAGGGCGTTTCCATCAAGTATAGTAACGACCGCACCGGGTGAGGTGTGCGGCCGCGCGACGGGAGTCCGCTGTGTCGGCCATATTCACGCCTTCTGGCGAGAAGGAATTCTTTACGCCCTTTGGCCCCATGATGGGCTATGTCCGCATACCGCCTGCGCTGGTCGCCCATCTGAACGCCTCTATGAGTGAGCAGCTGGAAGATCATTCGGGCAGCCTTGTGGGCAAGGTCCGGCAGGAACTCCGTTTTCCCAAATCCCTCGTGGACGCCACCGCCGCTGCGCTCGGCAACGCGCTGATCGAGTACCATATTCGCGCCAGCCGCCGTGGTTCATTCGGCGACTATGACCATACGACCAAGCGCTTTGAGCTGAACGTCATGGCCGGATGGTTCGTCCGCCAGTTTGCACATGAGTATAACCCGCTCCACATCCATACCGGATGCGCGCTCTCATGCGTCGGTTATCTGAAACTGCCGGACGGGATTGATCAGGATTGGGCCGAGGACGACCTCGACCATCATCCTTCTCACGGACATCTTCAGTTCGCGCACGGCACCGACACCCATTACTCGGTATCGAACTTCATGATCCGCCCACGCGTCGGGGATTTCTATATATTTCCATCCTACATGTTCCACAGTGTCTATCCGTTCAAGTCGCCGGGCGAGCGTCGCTCCTTCAGCATGAATCTCTCTGTCGTCGAATCACCGGCCTGAGCCTTTCTGTCTGATTGACGCGGCACAACCGCCCTCTATGTTGCGCCGCAACAAGGAGGAACGCATGAGCACGAAAACACCAAGAGACTTCTTCAAGCCCCTGGCCATCGGTGCGCCCGCCCCGATGCACGACCTGCCCATCAGGCTGGAGCGGATGATCCATTTTGTCCCGCCGCATCTGGACAAGGTCCGGGCCAAGGTGCCGACCATGGCCGAAGGCGTGGATGTGATGCTCGCAAATCTTGAGGATGCCATCCCCGCTGACGCCAAGGATGCTGCTCGCGCCGGCGCTATCGAAATGGCGTCCATGTACGATTGGCAAGGCAAGGGAACGGGCTTCTGGAGCCGCGTGAACCCGCTGAACTCCCCGTGGTTTCAGGAAGATGTGAGTGAACTGGTTCTAAAAGCCGGTCATCAGCTGGACGTGATCATGCTGCCAAAGGTCGAAGGTCCATGGGACATCCATTTCGCCGATCAATATGTTGCACAATTGGAGGCAAAGGCGGGTCTCACGCGGCCGATCCTGTTCCACGCCATTCTTGAAACGGCCCAGGGGATGGCACGCGTAGAAGAAATCGCACTGGCCAGTCCGCGCATGCAGGGTATCAGCCTGGGCCCGGCAGACCTGGCTGCGGACCGTAAGATGAAGACCACTCGCGTCGGGGGTGGCCATCCCTTCTACCGCGTAATCGACGATCCGAATGAAGATGGCAGCCCACGCGACTCAGCCCAGCAGGATCCTTGGCACTATACGATCGCCCGTATGGTTGATGCCTGCCGGATGGCAGGGATCAACGCCTTCTATGGTCCGTTTGGCGATATTGCCGATCTTGATGCCTGCGAACAGCAATTCCGCAATGCCTTCCTGCTGGGTTGCTCAGGCACGTGGAGCCTTCATCCGAACCAGATCGCCATCGCCAAAAAGGTCTTCAGCCCCGATCCAAATGAGGTGAAATTCGCGCGCAAGATCCTTGATGCCATGCCGGATGGCTCTGGTGTGGCCATGATAGATGGCAAGATGCAGGACGATGCGACCTGGAAACAGGCCAAGGTGATTTCCGACCTGGCAGACCTCGTCGCTTCGAAAGATCCCGAGCTAGCCGCCGCATACGCGACCTGATCCCTCTTCACGCCGAGCAATTGCGTGATAGGGTTTCCCTTCGAAGAGGGAGTATCAGTGATGCGGAAATCCATTACGGCCTTGCTGGGTCTGAGCTTGATAGGCCTGTCTGCTATCGCAGATGAAGTCTGGTCCACACCGATTGGTGACGTCGTCTACGAGGATGAGACCGATGACGGCTGGGCCGTCTGGTCTTATCCGGGCCTGACCGAGCGCGGCACCGTCTACATCAAGGATCTGGCAGGCGTCTATGAGGGCCGAACCGCCTATGCCGGCATATGGATTGAGGCGGAAAGTCCGGGGATCGAGCTCTGTGATGTTGCCGTCACCGATCCGGCAACGGGGGAATCCCACTATAATTGGGGCCGCGTGGACATCGTGTTCACGGAGCCAGACTTTCCTGGCGGCTGGGTCGCACTTCGCGGGAGCTGTTTCAATGATCCGGGCGATTACCTGATCGGAAAACCGGTCACCGCAATACAAGAATAATCGAGAGGAAATCCGATGGCTGAACACCTTATCGCCATGACGGGCCATAGCCCAAACCTGCAACGCTGGTTTGATTGGATGAATGGTGACCATTCACCTGCTGGTCTGTCTGTCCAACTCGCTGACAATGTGGTCTTCAAGAGTCCGGTTGTGCATACACCGCAGGAGGGCAAGCCAATCACGATGGCCTACTTGACCGCTGCCGGACAAACGCTGGGCGGCGACACGTTCCGCTACACACGCGTATTCGATTGCGGCGACAAGGCGGTCCTTGAGTTTGAATGCGAAATGGATGGCGTGCTAGTGAATGGAGTCGATATGATCGCCTGGAACCCTGACGGACAGATTGAAGACTTCAAAGTTATGGTTCGACCACTGAAGGGCATGCAAGCCGTACATGCGGCCATGGGGGCCATGCTGGAAAAGATGAAGCAAAAGGCCTGAGGCGGCAACTGTCATGACCCTGCCTGTCATCATCACCGATCGATTGGTACTCTGTCCCCACGAGACCCGTCACTTCGAGCCATCTGCAGCCATGTGGGGGTCTCCATCAGTGACCCAACATATAGGCGGAACTCCGCGATCACGTCAGGAAGCCTGGTTTACCATCTGCCGCAATCGCGGAATGTGGGACCTGCTGGGGTATAGCTCCTGGGCAATCGAGGATCGTGAGACAGGCGCATTCATCGGTGAAGGCGGATTCGCAGACTTTATGCGCGGCATGACGCCGGACTTGTCTGAATGGCCAGAAGCCGGCTGGGTCTTTGCGGAAGTCGCTTGGGGAAAGGGTTACGCCAGCGAAGCCGTTGGCGCGATGCATGATTGGCTCGATGAGAATCGCCCGGGGCAAAGCGTCTGCATCATTGATCCGGACAATGCCGGGTCCCAACGAGTCGCTGACAAATGCGGCTATGAGTTTTGGCAGCAGGCGGAATACAAGGACGCAATCGTCAATGTGTACCGTCGCAATCCTGCGCGTTAGCCGACCTTAAGGCGCGATGCCTCACTCTTGCTACTCCAGCCCCGAATGAAATCCATGAAGGCCTCATGTGGCAGACCTGCGCTGTACAGAAAGCCTTGGGCCATCGAGCAGCCGCGCCGACGCAAGAAGTCTGCCTGACGCTCAGTTTCAACACCTTCCGCAACCGTATTCAGCCCTAGCGTTTCGGCCATGGCCAAAATCATTTCAATGATCGCGGGAGCTTGCTCGTCCGATTCAAGCGCAGAGACGAACTGGCGGTCGATCTTGAAAACGTCAAACGGCAGCTGGGTCAGAATGGACAAGTTGGAATGCCCCGTTCCAAAATCATCAATCGCCAGTTTTGTCCCAAGGCTCCGTAGAGGGCGCATCACCCGCGCAACCTTTTCAGGTTCGGACACGGCCATGCTTTCCGTGATCTCAAGCTCCAAGCGGTTCGGTGGCAAGCCAGTACGCTTGAGGATCGCCAGAACGGTTTCTGTCAGATCACTGGACTGAAACTGGCGCGGTGACACGTTTACCGCGACCGTTGCGTTGAAGCCTTCCTGCATCCAGATGCGGGCGGATTCGCAAGCCGCTTCAAGAACCTGTTCCCCGATTTGGGTCACGAGTCCGGTTTCTTCTGCCAGCGGAATAAATGTGTTCGGAGATATGATCTTCCCGTTCGGTCGGACCCAACGAGCCAATGCCTCGGCACCGACGACTTGGCCGGTCTGAAAATCGATCTTGGGCTGGAAATGCGTCTTGAACTCACGATTGGCGACTGCGTCGCGCAGTTCAGCTTCCAGCATATACTTGCCACGCGCAACACGGTTCAGGCGTGGTGAGAAGTAACGGAAGCCGGATCCGGTGTCGGTACGAACCTGGCGCAGGGCAAGCTCTGCGTGACGAAACAATTTGTGCATCGTATCGGCGTCTTCGGGCGCGATGACGATACCGCCAGAAATGCCTAGCGTTACAGACTGTCCGGACACGATGAAAGGATCCGCAAAGGCGAGCCGAATAGCGCGTGCAATGTTCGAGACGTAGTCGCGGCTGACCGCGCTTGGCAGGTACAAGGCGAAACTGTCGGCCTGCATCGCGGCCAGCATGGAGTTGTTCAGCCCCGCGCGAACCGGACCCTCGAGCGAGTCGAGTGCATTCGTCATACGCTGTCCACACGCCTTCAGGACGGCTTCGCTCGCAAGCGCACCAAGTCGCTCGGAAGCCCGCGTGAAATTATCGAGATCAAGGACGATGAGCGCGGCGGGCGTTTCGTATTTTGCGCGGGGCAGGGTCTTGGTTATGTGTTCTTCCAGCGCAATCAGGTTTGGCATACTCGTGCGCGGATCTTCGTAGGCCGTGCGTCGAAGCGCATCATTGTCGCGCCGCAACTTGCCGACCGATCGGATGACAACCGACCGCAACCGGCGGAGCTCGACAAACGAAACATTGGACAAGCGCGCCGACGGATCAACCTGCGCCACTTCAAGATATCGTGTGAAATCAACCAGGACGTTCTGGAATTCCCGTGCAAAAAACCAGGCTGTAATGGCGGCCACGACCGATGAAGACAGCAGCAACAGCATGATCGCCCAGATCGGCAAAGACATGTCTGTCCATGCTTTACCTTCGATGAGCGCACCATAGGCCTGCTCAATCGTCCATACGCCGACAAAAATGATAATCGTTGCGACCGCTGCGCACCACGCGGCAAACCGGGGAATGGTCATCCGGCCCAGAAGTCTCGAGATGAAACTCTGTTTGTCCACGCTTAGATATTCCTCACCACTCGCCACCTATGTGTGCGGTAACTATGTTTTCCGGAATATGTTTAGGAATCAGTGAACAAAACGCGCTAGCTGTAAGACATTCAAACCACTATATGGGCCTAGATGACCAATAATCGTACCGCCACCGTTACCCGTACCACCAAGGAAACCGATATCTCGGTAACCGTTGATCTGGATGGCACTGGAAAGTCCGCCATCGAAACCGGGATCGGCTTTTTCGATCATATGCTGGAGAGCTTCTCCAAGCATTCGGCTATCGACCTGACTGTGCGGTGCAAGGGCGATCTTCATATCGACATGCACCACAGCGTTGAAGATACAGGGATTGTTATCGGACAGGCGATCATGAAGGCGCTTGGCGACTTTGCAGGAATCACGCGATTTGGCCACGCCTATGTGCCGATGGATGAGACGCTGTCCCGCGCCGCGCTGGACCTATGCAAGCGGCCTTACCTGATCTGGAAAGTGGATTTCAGTCGCGACAAGATCGGTGAAATGGACACCGAACTCTTCAAGGAGTTCTTTCATGCCCTGGCCGGAAATGGTGGCATGTGCCTGCACATAGAGAACCTCTATGGCGAGAACTGCCACCACATCGCCGAGTCCTGCTTCAAGGCCACCGCCCGGGCGCTTCGCGCGGCAATTGCGGTCGACCCGAAACTGGGCGGCAAGCCGGCGAGCACCAAGGGTAGCCTCTAAGGGGTCTTATTTCCGATAATCAAGCGGCGGCTCACGGTCACCGAGCAGCGACTTGTACTCGTAATCCGGACCCCGGGCCGCGTCGAATTCCTCGCGGGCTTCAACACGCAGGCCTTTATTGGTGAACAGCTCCACTGCCGCCAGCGTCAGCGTCTCCGCGGCGACCTGTGTGCCCTTATGACCAATCGACGTGCCACTGGCCGCAACTGCCTGCCAGGAATGCGCCGATGTGCCCGGCACCCAAGTCGCTGTGCGCAGGCCGACCGTCGGGACCGCGTAGGAGACATCGCCCACATCGGTGGAGCCGTACCCCATGGAGACTTCGAAATCCTGCACTTCAGCGGCTGAGGCGATATCGCGTGCCGGGTTGTCAAAGGTCGAGGCGATGGTCTCGGCAAATTCGCGCTCAGCTGGCGTGTAGTCCACCCCGCCAACCAGCCGGAGTTTCTCGTCCATCATGCGGGCCAGTTTCTCATTCACGAGCAGCGGATTGTTGCCGTGAATGATTTCCCATTCCACGTCGGTGCCCGTGCCCAGCGCGGCGCCCCGGGCCGCGTCTTCGAGGCGGGTCCAGATGGCTTCAACGCCCTTCGGTGAAGGGTGGCGGACATAGTAGAAGACTTCGGCAAAGTCCGGCACGACATTGGGGGCAGAGCCACCGGACGTGATGACATAGTGCATGCGCGCATCCTGGGGGATGTGCTCGTGCATCATGTTGGCCATCATGTTCATCGCCTCGACCCCATCAAGCGCGGAACGCCCCCGCTCCGGCGCGCCAGCGGCGTGAGCGGAAATCCCGGAGAAGCGGAATTTCGCCGACCGGTTGGCAAGCGACGTGTTGGCTGCCGCTGAGTTCCGGTCGCCAGGATGCCAGTGCATGGCAATGTCGACATCGTTGAAGAGGCCCGCGCGGACCATGTAGACCTTGCCAGAGCCCCCCTCTTCTGCGGGCGTCCCATAAACGCGGATGCGACCCGGCGTGCCGGTGTCTTCCAGCCAGTGGCGGATCGCGACCGCCGCAGAGACAGAGCCCGCGCCGAACAGGTTGTGGCCACAGGCGTGGCCTGCGCCCTTGCCGTCGACTTCTTCGCGATCCGGTGAGGCCGCCTGGTTGATACCCGGCAGGGCGTCCATTTCCGCGAGCAGGGCGATGACCGGGCCATCAGAGCCGTACTCGGCCATGAAGGCGGTGGGGATGCCAGCGACGCCGGGCGTGACCGTGAAGCCTTCATCCGCGAGCGTCTGCTGGAGCAGGGCGGAGGATTTCTCTTCCTGATACCCGACCTCGGCCCATTCCCAGAGCTTGCTCGACAATTCGCTGGTCAGCTCCGCCTGATTGCGCGCCTCTTCCAGCGCAGCAGACTCGGCTGCATCGGGCCAGGCGGGGGTGGCGGCGCAGGCCATGAGCAGGCAGGCGGACAGGGCGGGCAGGATGGATCGCATGGGCAGGCTCCGTGTGAGGTCGTTTCCTGTCGAGATTGCGGCACCTTGCCCCTGGGCGCAAGGGAGGCTTGCCCCTTCCCTCACGGGCGCGGCGAGGCTAAGAGCGCGGCCATGAGCCTTGTTGCCCTTATCGACTACGGATCCGGAAACCTGCACTCGGCCGGCCGCGCCCTGCGCGAAGCCGCGCGCCTGTCCGGCAGCGGGCATGAGATCCGCATCACGAACCGCGCCGAAGACATCCTCGCCGCCGAGCGGGTTGTGTTGCCGGGCGTGGGGCACTTTGCCGATTGCGCAGCGGGCCTGCGGGCGCAGGCGGGCGTGGTCAAGGCGCTGGAAGCCGCCTGCCTGAATGGCAACACCCCCTTCCTCGGCATCTGTGTGGGCATGCAGCTGCTGGCCGAGACCGGCCGTGAAGACGGCGCGACGCCGGGGCTCGAATGGATCGGCGGCGAGGTTTCCCGCATCCAGCCGGGCGAGGGCCTTCGTGTGCCGCATATGGGCTGGAACGGGCTCAGCTTTTCCGGCGCGCCGCACGCCGTCCTGGCGGGGCTCGGGGCTGAGCCGCATGTCTATTTCACCCATTCCTACGCGTTTACCGTGACAGACCCCGCCGATATTGCCGCCACGGCGAGCTATGGCGCGCAGGCGATCACCGCAGCAGTGGCGCGGGACAATCTGTTCGGCACGCAGTTCCACCCCGAGAAATCGCAAGGCGTGGGCCTGCGCGTTCTTTCCAATTTCCTGACATGGACCCCATGACCCGGCTCACCCTGAGCAAAGTCGAAGGGCGAGCCGCTCCCAGCCCGCGCGCTCCTTCGACTTCGCTCAGGATGAGCGCTAAGGAGACAATATGAGCTTTACCCTCTATCCCGCCATCGACCTGAAAGACGGCCAGTGCGTGCGCCTGCTGCGCGGTGAGATGGACCAGGCGACCGTGTTTTCCGACAGTCCGGCGGACCAGGCACGCGCCTTCCGCGAGGCGGGGTTCACGCATCTTCACGTCGTGGACCTGAACGGCGCCTTTGAGGGCAAGGCGGTCAACCGCGACGCGGTCGAGGCGATCCTGAAAGCCACCGATGCGCCGGTCCAGCTCGGCGGCGGCATCCGCACCCGCGCGCAGATTGATGCCTGGCTGGAAGCCGGCATTTCGCGCGTCATTCTCGGCACGGCCGCGCTGCGCGACCCGGAACTGGTCAAGGAAGCCGCCCGCGCCCTGCCGGGGCAGGTCGTGGTCGGCATCGATGCGAAGCACGGCATGGTCGCGGTCGAGGGCTGGGCCGAGACCAGCGACATGAAGGCAACCGAACTTGCGAAAGCCTTTGAAGGCTGCGGCGTCGCCGCCATCGTCGCGACCGATATTGGCCGCGACGGCCTGAAGACCGGCGTCAATGTTCCGTTCACGGCAGAACTTGCCAATACGGTCAGCATTCCGATCATCGCCTCCGGCGGCGTCGCCAGCGTGGAAGACATCCGCGCCCTGATCGTGGCAGATGCGCCGATTGCGGGGAGCATTCTGGGCCGGGCGCTTTATGATGGGGATATTGTGGCGGGAGAGGTTTTGGCGCTTTAAATGCGATCAATGAGGCAGTCTGTCTGCTCTTATTGTCTCTGCTAGTTCATTTATTCGTACAACTTTAGTCTCTGAATTATTGTATTTGAGTGCCTTTTCCAAATTTTCCCATTCGGTCAAATTGTCTGTAAGCGAATGGGTGTTTCGAAGCCTGCTAATAAATGTTGGGTAATCTAGCCGGCTCCATCTTGAAGATTGAATCAGGCTTGCCAAGCGATTGGATGCACTCATCAGCTCGCTCGTTTCGTTCGTTTCGCCAAGTTCTTTGCCGGCTGCTGCTGCAAGCGAGGTTCGCTTCACAAGGTCAGCGTTTTTTGACACCTCGGCTGATATCGCAGGATCGTCAATGGAAGCCAAAATGTCATCTAACTCTGTGAAATCAAGGTTTCTTAAATCGTTCAATTGCCGATCATATTTCTTGAATGCCGCTGCTCTAGCTTCACGTTTTTCTATCGCTTCGACCCGCTTGGCTTCGTCAGTTAGAATTTGAAACTTGTGGAGAGCCTCTCTGCGCCGATGATTCTGATTGCTAGCAAAGAAAATGATTGCAATCCAAGTGACAGCAAACGCTGTTGCAAACTGGGAATTCAACGCATCCCAAGCTGCGGATTTGGTTCCTTCCAATCCAACATGGCCAATTTCGTTAGGAAGTAAGGCGATCCAAGTAATCGTGATCGCTCCAAATACTCCCAAAGGGTAATCAGTTAGGACGCGTCGAATCCGGAATCCGCGATCTAGTGATCCCAGCGGCATGTCCTTGATCGCTTTCTCGTTATCGGCTTCAGCGGGTTGATTTATTTTCTTTGATCTTGTGGGCCCCATTTTAAGTAGTGACTTCTTCACCTCCACCACCATCGTATTTAGGTCATTGAGGGCCTGGCTATCATTCTCACGGATCAGCTTTTGATAAGATCGCGCGCGTTCCGAGCCATCTTCTAGAATTTGCGCTCTTTCAGACTCTCTCCTTCCAATTCCAATCGCAGACCACCCAAGTGAAATTAAACCGATTAACCACCACCACTTTTCAAAGAAAACGAATGTTTTTCGAACTATCCTAGAATTCATCCAACTCGTGTTTGTTTCTTCCTCGCTCCCTTTGTCGCCTGTTGCCTGGACTTTGACTGTTACGGGGCGGTCCTCTGCTTCGTCTATGCAAGCCAAAGGATTTGGGCCTGCTTCAGCTTCAGAAACGATCACAGGAATTACGTCTATTCCACTCACTGGAAGGTGCTTTCGCGCAACTTCGCAAATGTCAGGGCCACAATCAGGTGTTTGAATACCATCACTGATTAGGAAAATGTCTGCAGGCCGATCTCCTGCATTCAAAATTGCAGACTCCAAGGCAGCCCCCAAAGGGGTGAAGTCATTCTCGTAACGACGCGGTGAAGTGTCCAATTCTTCTCTTGTAATCGGCGTTGATATCCTTACCGGATGCCAACAAAGGTCTCGGTTTTTCGCGCGAAAATATGTCTTCGAAAATAGTCCATGAGAACTGGACTCTGACCGCTCTGCGATGAGCGCCGTAATCAAATTTTCTGCTCGCGCACCTTTGCTGATGGTTGGAGCACTTCCGGGCAATTCCTCCGCCATCGACCCACTGGCATCGATCAGAAAGTAAGTCAGAACTTCGGAATCGGGGCCTTCTTCGGCCGCCATGACGGGCAGAATCATGAGAGCCAAGAAGAGCGCAGCAAATGATCTGCGCATGGGTCACCTCAATTCAAATGACGCAACAGGAAATGTTGCCAATACGTTCTATTCTAGATCTTCCGATTCGTCGAATCGTTAAAGTAGAATCTTCTGCACCCAAAGCCGGACTGGCTTTCACCATCCGGGTATCTCGTAGTCGGCTCGAAGAGCCGTCGGCGCGGCAGGCGCCGTGGCGCTCCGCCTTGGATTTGGAATGGCTACGGAATGGAGCGTTACCGCCCGCCGCGCCGGACAGGAATTTCGGCGAGCACCCTCATGGGGGCCCATGGTCCCGGGTCTTCGTTACCGGTGCCGCGCGAACGATTCCACCGTGCTTTTGACACGTATGGCCCATCCGGGGAGGTCTTACTCCCGTGCAGCCGGACGAGGCGGTTTCCCAACCTGCTTTCGCAGGCTCACCCTGGCCTGACCTGCCTAGGGCCGTGCGAGACCGTATGCCTCCCGCCCAGCCCATCCTGTCCCTGCAACCCACAACCAGAACGGTACCTGATCCGGCTCCCGTGAGAGCAGAGGCTTAGTATGCGGCGGGAAGTTCTCAGACGGATAGGGAGAGGCGCGCGCCTCACACACCGTATCCTCGGCGCATGCCGGGGTCTCCTGCCGAAGCCAGACGGACGAGACTCCGGCATGCGCCGGAGAGGCGGTGAGTGGAGGCCGAAATGTGGGAACGCTTCAGCGCTTGGAAAGGCAGCCTAGGCCGCGAACATTTCCGGGTCGCTGTCGGGGTGGTCAAAGCTCATTGCGCGATTCTTGCCGAAGCGTTTGGCGGCGTAGAGCCCCTTGTCGGCGCGCGAGAGCAGGGTCGAGATTTCGCGGCTGTCATGGTCCTTGCAATAGCCGAGGCTGATCGTGACGGTCAGCTCACCTATCGGAGTCTGGATCGGTTCGGCGGCCACATCCCGCACCAGCCGACCGAGCGCGCGATAGGCCACGACCTCGCTGGAGAACATGCCCGCAATGGAAAACTCTTCCCCGCCCAGACGGGCGACAAGGCAATCCTCTGGCACTTTTGCGTTCAGCCTGACCGCGATCTCTCGCAGGACATGGTCGCCCACATCATGGCCGTGGGAATCATTCACGCGCTTGAAATTGTCGATGTCGGCAATGGCACAGAAGAAGGGCCGCCCGACGAAATGTGCGCGGGTCTGGAGCTGGCGCGCGGCCTCGAAAAAGGCGCGGCGATTGGGCAGGCCGGTCAACTCGTCCTTGTGCGCGATCTTGTAATTCTGTTCTGCCAGGCGATAGATCCTGAGCCGGGTGCGCAGCATGATGAAGCTGAGCGTGGGGCAAATGATCAAAGGCAGGATCGTGGCAAATGCCATCGCCGCCGGACCGCTGATCGAGCCATAGGCCTGGATCCAGAGATAGACGGGCGTGACAACGCACATCAAGACCAGAAGTGTGACCAGCACGCCGAGCCGTATGGCCCAGGCAATATTTCTATAAGGCATCCGCAACAGCGCCCCTCCCACACGAGACCTTTCGCAGAACGCTGTTAAGATTGCCGCTCACTGGGCGCGTAAATTGCGCCGGTCCCGTTAAGACCCTGCTAAGCAACAGGATGGGGGCGGACAAAAAGGACCGGCCCTGTTGGGGGGCCGGTCTGTTGTCGTTATTACAGGGGGGCTCAGCGCACCGCGCGCCGTGGCTTGTTGGCCACGCTGGTGACGTGTTCGGACACCGCCGGGATGAGGCGCGGGCCATTATGGGAGCGGCGGCCCATGAAGTTCAGGGCCGCGCGTTTGGCGACTTGCCCAGCGCCAGCCGTGAGGGCGGCGGTTGCGGCGGCGATGGCGGCTTGTTTCCAAAGTTTCATGGGCGAGCTCCTTGTGCGTTATGGGATTACCCTATCAATGCGCGCGACCGCCTGCCGGTTCCGCGATGTCACCTAGCGACGGCCCAGCACGGGCGGCATCATGCGGCGTGTGCGCAGGGCATGGGCGATGTCCGAGAGCGCGGGCGCATCGGGGGCGCGATCAAACTCGCTATCGCCGAGACGCGCATGGCGCAGGCCCTGACGCAGGAAGGTTTCTTTCGGGTGCGTTGCGGCCGCGTCGGCGGCCCGGCGCATGGTTTTGGAAAGATTCATATCGTGTCTCCCTTGCTTTGTGGTGCGAGGGCGGGCGGAGGCCCGCCATGAAGGAAGTATAGCACAGGAGGCGCAGCGACTTGAGTGAAACCCTTGTCAGGATGGCATGCATGAAAAAGGGCCGCATAGGCTGCGGCCCCTGTTTCATCTGTCGGTCTGGCCTATCAGTGCGCGGTGACCGGATCGCCATGGGGGCTGGAGACGCCCTTGTGCTGGCGGAACTGGCCGGATGTGTCTGCGCCGTTCGTGGCTTGCGTGTTGCTTTCATCCTGGCGGCGCTCGCGGAGGAATTTGCGGCCGTATTTCTGGCCGGCAAAGGCGGCCCCTGCAGCGCTCAGGACTCCAGCAGCGATCATCAATTGGTTGCGGCGTTTCATAGGTGGGTCTCCTGTGGTTCGCGTTATTCATGCGCGGCAGAATTGCCATCGCATTCCCCCAATCAATGCGTGGCCCCGGCCCCCTGTTCCGTTACATACCTGCAAGGCGCTTCCCTTCCGGGCGCGTGGACGCTAAAGCCCACCTCATGAGCCTGAAGACCCGCATCATTCCCTGTCTCGACGTGAAGGACGGCCGCACCGTCAAGGGCGTCAATTTCGTTGACCTGAAAGACGCGGGCGACCCCGTGGCGCTGGCGAAAGCCTATGATGCGCAGGGGGCGGACGAGCTGTGCTTTCTCGACATTTCCGCCACGCATGAGGGCCGGGGCACGCTGATGGACATTGTTTCGGCAACAGCGGAGCAATGTTTCATGCCGCTGACCGTGGGCGGCGGGGTGCGCAGCGCGGAAGACCTGGTGGCGCTGTTGCGCGCGGGTGCCGACAAGGTGGCGATCAATTCCGCCGCCGTGGCTGACCCCGGCGTAATTGCGCGATGCGCAGCAAAAGCCGGGTCGCAAGCGGTGGTCGTGGCGATCGATGCGCGCGCCGTGGGCGACCATTGGGAAATCTTTACCCATGGCGGACGGAAAGAGACCGGCATTGACGCGGTGGCCTTTGCCAGGGAAGCCGAGGCGCGCGGGGCCGGGGAAATCCTGCTGACCAGCATGGATCGGGACGGCACCAAATCCGGATACGACCTGCCCCTGTTGAAAGCAATCACCGGCGCGGTGAACATTCCCGTCATCGCCAGTGGCGGGGCAGGCAAGGTGGAAGACCTCGCCCCCGCCGTGATCGAGGGCGGGGCGACGGCGGTGTTGGCTGCCT
Organism: Hyphomonas sp. UBA3195; assembly: GCF_002366485.1. Taxonomy (NCBI): domain Bacteria; kingdom Pseudomonadati; phylum Pseudomonadota; class Alphaproteobacteria; order Hyphomonadales; family Hyphomonadaceae; genus Hyphomonas; species Hyphomonas sp. UBA3195. The sequence continues at coordinate 45,949 of NZ_DEXB01000033.1, read as the reverse complement.
CGATCTTCCATTTCGGCGAAGCGACGATTGCCGAGGCCCGCGCCGCACTGGCTGCAGCCGGAGCGCCTGTCCGCCCCCTCTGACGAAATCGTCACAAAGCCTTCAATTGAGATATGGCCGCATTGGCGTAGGCTGGCCTCCTTATACAAACAGGAGGGAGCGATCATGAAAGGCCATTGTCTATGCGGCGCGGTGACGATCACGGTGCCGGACATCAACGAGGTGGCAGTTTGCCATTGCGCGACGTGCCGACGCTGGGGCGGCGGGCCGCTGTTCACGGTCGACCATGACGGCAAGCTGGAGATCGAGGGCGAGGACCATATCGCCGATTACCAGTCCTCGGACTGGGCCGAGCGGGCCTTCTGCAAGACCTGTGGCAGCCATCTCTACTACCACCTCAAATTCCACGACCATTTCGCCCTGTCGGCCGGCCTGTTTCAGGAGGCCGACCTGTCAAAGCTGTCGCAGCAGATCTTCATCGACGAGAAAGCCGCCTATTATGATCTGGCCAATGACACGCCGATGCTGACGGGCGAAGAAGCCTTTGCCGCGTTTGAGGCCGCAAATGGCGAGAGCGACTAGTCGGTAAAGGCCGGCTTGCGCTTTTGCATCTCGGCGAACACCGCTTCCATCTGGTTCGGTGTACGGATGATCTTGTCCTGCTCGACCGATTCCGCCATCAGGAGTTCCGCGTCGGTGGCATCCTGCATGGAATTGAAGATGCGTTTGGAGGCCTTGATCGCGTCCGGGTTCTTCAGCGCGATTTGCTTGGCGAGCGCCATCGCATCATCCAGCGGATTGTCGGAGACATGGGTGGCAAAACCCATTTCCTGCGCTTCGGTGCCGTTGAAGATGCGGTTGGTATAGGTCAGTTCGCGCAGCACATCGTCACGGACATTGCCGCGCCAGAGCGGGAAACCCGCCATGTCGGGCACGAGACCCCATTTCAGTTCCATGATGGCGCAACGTGTGTCTGGATGGACAAAGCGAATATCGGCGCCGGAGAGAATCTGGAAGCCGCCCCCAAAGGCCACACCATGCGCAGCGGCGATGACCGGCGCCGGAATCTCACGCCAGCCCCAGGCGACATATTGCGCGCGATTGGCGATGCCGTGCGTGCGGTCGGACAAGGTGTTCTTGCTGCCGGTGACGCTCTTGGACTCGTCGCTGCCGGAATCGCTGCCGAGGCTGGACAGGTCCAGCCCGGCGCAGAAGGCGCGGCCTTCACCTGAGACGACCACGGCGCGCAGGCCCTTTGTCTCTTTCAGCTGGACAATCGCCTCATTGATGCCGTCAAACATGGCGGGGTCGAGGGCGTTCATCTTGTCAATGCGGATGAAGCGAACGTCGGCGATGCCGTCGTCCAGCATGGTAATGGAGACCCGGTCTTTCATGACATTCTTCCTGATCTGGTGGCGTTTCCTGAGGTTAAAGTGCGCCAGTAAGGCCTCGCGTCAAGCGCCCGCGCTTCCTCACGTCGCGTAAGTGCGCTAAGCCAAGGCCATGACAGATCTCGGCTCCCCTGACCGCCTGGCTGCGGCCCTCGCCCATCTCGGCACCACGATCGACGCACGCGCCAAGGAAGGCGACGCATCCAGTTCGTGGACCGCAAAACTGCTGGCCAAGGGGCCGGAAGCCTGCGCGGAGAAAGTGCATGAGGAAGGCATGGAGCTGGCCCAGGCCGTGCGCCGCGAGAGCGATGCGCATGTGGCAAGCGAGGCGGCCGACGTGCTCTATCATGCCTTTGTCGCACTGCGCTCGCGGGGGGTGAGCCTCGATGCGGTGGCCGCCGCGCTGGAGAAACGGCAAGGCATCAGTGGGATTGACGAGAAGGCCGGGCGAAAAGGTTAGAGCTACCTACGGTCGGCTGTCGTATTCCCCAGAGTCCGCCATGCGCTGCAGCTCGCTCGCCATCGCATTGCAAAGGTCAGTGATGCTGACCCGCGCGGACTCCCTTACCCGCTTCTGAATCATGCTGACTGGAGAACAAAATATCTTCAGGTCAGGTATGGCCAGGACTGTTTCCTCTCCGAACTCGTCCTTCACCCGCACCCATTCAAGCGGAACCTTCTGGGCCAACAGTTCCCCGAATGCCAGTCCCGCCGCGATGATGCCTTCACCATATTCCGGATACTGGCTCGAGAGCGTGTCGTAGAGGTCTTGTACATGCGCAGCGGTAAGAGGCGGGGCAGCGTCCGCCAGTCTCGACGCAAGAGAAAGGCCACTTTCCAATGCCGCGCGTTCTTCTGAAGTGAGACCCCTGAATTCCTGACTCATATCACCCGCTCCATATAGATCACTTCCTTCTCACTTGGCACGAAGATGTTCTCGCCGATTTCTTCGAAGCCGAAGCGTTTGTGGAAGTGGAGGGAGCCGGGGCTGGGCGAGAGGCGCGCCTGCTCTGCACCTCTAGACCTCTTTCGGCGCTTTCAGGCGGCGTTTGGTTTGGTGGGTATCGGCTTTGTCGCCCGTGGGTTTTTCGCCGCGCATATAGTGGCGCTGCCAGCGTTCCTTCATGGCGTTTTCTTCGCCTGTCTTCAGGCGCTTGTTGAAGTCTGACCGGCTTTCGGTCCAGGCATTATATTCCTTCACCAATTCCGTGTTCGAGCGCAGCAGCTTCCGCTCCGGTTCGATCTCTTCCAGCTTCTTGTGCTCCATCAGCGTGATGAAGGCGAAGGGCTCGTCCTTTTCGAAGATCACTTCGCCGGGGCGCGTCATCTGCCAGTTCATTGTGAACGGGAAGGGCAGCCAGTCGGTCTCGACCAGGCCCGTCAGCGGATAGATGCCATCCTTCGGCCAGTTTGGCGGGCCCGTGACCCAGACGCCCCAGCCGGGCGGCGTGCGGAACAGGTGGCCGGTATGGAAGGTGACGATGCCGCGCATGAAATGCGCATCGGCAAAGCTGGAAATTGCGTTCGGATCGCCGCGCGTCAGGATCTGAATGTCTTCATTGCGCGTGCCGCCATTCCATTTGATCTTGATGTCCATCGGGCAGAGCAATTCCCAGCCGGTGGAATTGGCCATGGTCAGCGGCAGGCAGCGATAGGGATGGCGATCTGTGAAGGCGTCCATCCAGTCGCGATTGGAGCGCGCAGGCACCATTTGTGGCGCGACGTCGTAGATCTTGTAGCAATCGAGATGCATGAAGCGGTATCCAGAGCAGTGCTTGACGGGAGGCTAAAGTCTTGGCCCAAAGGACGCCATGACCGCAACCCCTGATGATCTCTTTGCCTATCTGGATGAATTGGGCGTCGCCCACACAACACATTGGCATGATGCCGTGTTTACGGTGGATGAGGGGCGGGAGCTGAAAGCCTCCATGCCCGGCGGACACACCAAGAACCTGTTCCTGACCGACAAGGATGGCGCGATCATCCTGATCGCGGCGGAGGCACATTCAGAGCTCAAGCTGAACCGGCTTCATCGCCTGATCGGCACGCGGCGGCTGTCGTTTGGTTCACCCGATCTGATGGAGGAAGTGCTGGGCGTGACACCGGGATCGGTGACGGCATTTGCCCTGATGAATGATACAGGCGGGCGCGTGCGTTTCCTGGTCGATGCCGCGCTGCTGGATCACGATCCGGTGAATTTCCACCCGCTGACCAATACCGGGACCACGGCGATTGCGCGGGATGATCTGGAGCGGTTTGCCCGCGCGACGGGGCATGGGTTTGAAGTGGTGGACTTTACCCAATTGCTGGACGAAGTCTGAAAAAGGGCAGATCTGAAAAGGGAGGGGCCGCCCATGACAGGCGACCCCGGGGATTGACCTTTGGAACAGTCAGGAAGTCGACTATTCAAACGTATATTTGAACCGTACACCGATCGAACGCGGCGCGCCGACATGGGTGTAGTAGGTCCGTTGATAGACCGGGCCGCCCGCATCATCAGACAGAACCTGATTGTAGAGATTCGTGCCGACGACGCCGGTCTCGTAGAACTCGTCAAAGAGGTTGTTGACGAAGAAGGTCGCCTGCCAGTCGCCCGTGTCATATACGGCAGAGACATTGGCCAGCCCGAAGGAATCGAGCGTCAAACCATCGCCGAGGCCACCCGTGCGGCTGAGCACATCGCCCTGCCATGTGTAGCCGGCATTGAAGGCAACTTCCGCGCCATTTTCGAGCGGCATGACATAGGTTCCGAAGACTGCGAACTGATCTTCCGGAGAGCCGGGCAGGCGGTCACCGTCACTGCCGTCCAGCAAGACCGATCCGAAGCCCGGAGGCGAGATCGTGCCGACAAGGCCCGGTGCATCCGCGGTGAGCGTTGCCTCGGAATGACTATAGCTGCCGCGTACGGAGAGGTTCTCTTTGACTGCCCAGGCGCCATTGACCTCAAAGCCTTTGGACTCCGCGCCTTCGGCATTGACCGTGATCGGAATGGAGGCGTTGATCGTGGCAGAACTCAGCTGCGGATCGGTCCATTCGATATAGTAGACTGCGCCGTTCAGGGTGACCCGCCCATCCATCAGGGTCGACTTGAAGCCAAGCTCGTAATTGGTGGTCGTGTCAGGACCGAATTGCGATTCGTCCCGCGTGGAAACGTCGCCAGCGCCCGGTCCGAATTGCTGTCCCGGCAGAAGTGCACATGCGCCTTGCTGGTTGTTGGTCGGATCATAGGCCGGGCAAACGCCAATACCGTTCGAGTTACCAATCCGGTAGCCTTCGCTGACGGTGAAGTAACCGAGAACATCATCCGTCACCTGATAAGAGGTGTTGAACTTGAACAGGGTACCATCATCGGACTGGCTGGTCCGCTCTGTGCCATTCGGGCTGCCGGCGGCGAAGTCAGACTTCAGGCTGTCTTCCATGTCGCTGATGCCAACGGGCTGGAGATAGTTCGGACCGCTATCGAAGAGCGGGAAATCGACATCGCTGAACGATTCCAGATCATACTCATAATAGCGCCCCCCGACCGTGACGGTCCAGCGATCGGTGATGTCAAATCCAACCTCCCCAAACAGCGCTGCTTCTTCCAGTGAAGAATAGAACTGGGAATAGTATTCCAGGTCATCCGGGCGGTCGAAGCCGACATAGTCCGCATATCCCGGCGTGTACTCCTGGGAATAGGAGGTCACATCGGAATTGTTGTAGAACGCACCAACGATCCAGTTGAACCGGCTGTCAGTCGTCGAAACGAGACGGACTTCCTGGTTGAATGTGTTCTCGCGACCCTTCTCATGCGTGAAGGAGGTGAAGGTCGGGAACAGTTCATAGCTGTATTCGAGCGAGATCAGGAGGTCGGTCTGGTCGCGCTGGCCATTGTCGTCGAACCGGGAATAGCCGGTGGCGGAGGTCAGCTCCGCAAAGCCGAGATCGGCTGTCAGCTCAAGCGCCAGCAACTGGTTGGTAATCTCGTTCGGTTCTTCGACACGTTTGGCCAGTTCGTATTTCCCGGTCTGGAGCGTGTTGCGCCAGCTGGAGCCCTGGCGGCCATCGATTTCGGACTTCTGGTAATAATAGGTCGCCGTCCCATCGAGCCACTCAGTTGGTTCCCAGCGCGCAGCGAGGCGGCCGGAAACGGTCCGCTCGCCATTCGCATCCGTGACGCCGCGCAAATTGGACGCAACATCAGTCGGGTCAGAAAAGTCCGGGTCCGGATCTGATACACCGATTTCCTGCACGATGTATGGATAGTCGATGAAACCGGAATCGTCTTCGTAGTCGACCGAGCCACGGATCGCAAAGTTTGGCGCAAACGTCTTGTTGAAGGTCAAGCCGGTTTCATAGCTGAGCGATGCTGCTTCGGAATATTTTGAGAATTCCGACCGCACTTCCAGTAGGTCGCCATCAAAATCCGGCTTGTTCGGGATGTAACGGATTGCGCCGCCAAGCGTACCGGCGCCGTAAAGTGTGCCTTGTGGCCCAAGCAGGACTTCCACGCGCTGAAGGTCATTCAGCTTGAGATCCACAAAAAGCGGAATCTCGCCGAGATAGGTGGCAACCGTGCCGCCGCCATCATTGTTGCCGTCACCGGAGCCGAGGCCATCTGCATTCAGACCACGAACAATAACGGGGTTGCCCTGACGGCCACCGCGATCAACGACGTTGATACCCGGTACATAAGCCAGCACATCTGCCAGTTCGTCAAAGCCTTGCTCTTCGATCTGCTCGCCGCCAAGGGCCGCGATGTTCAGCGGGATATCCTGAACGCTTTCGGCGCGGCGGGTGGCGGTGACCGTAATGGTCTGGGCGCGCAATTCGCTGTCGCTGGACGGTTCTTCCTGGGCGCTGGCACCCATGGCAAGGCCTGTCGCAAGCACGACAAGACTGGTCTGCCGTAGTAGACTGGATTTAGACATTTGTAGAAACTCCTATAGTTCCTACCTCACCTCCAACATTAGGAAGCAGGGAAGAATTTGGCACAAGCGACCGTCCCACACGGCAGCACATTTATGTCCTTGGCGTAATATTTTTGGCACAGAATTGCGCCTATACGGCTCAGTTGTAGAATGAAGGAACAATGCACTGATCAAAAATTGGGCATCTTCGCCAAATATTGGGCTACTGGACCGGGCGGCGAGCCATCTGGAAAAGAAGGCTTACAGGCATGCGCATGCCGACTGCATGGAGGCGCTGAAACGCGACCCCGGCGAGCCGCGCGCGTATTATCTACTGGGCATCCTGACCGCGGATCACGCCAATCATGCCAAGGCCATAGACCTGTTTGATCGTGCGCTGACACTCAGCCCACAACACCCTGAAGTGCTCGCCCAAAAAGCGCGCAGTGAAATGGCACTTCTCAGGCGCGAATCGGCTGTACGGTCTGCGGATGCCGCCGCCGCGCTTGCGCCAGACGACGCCTTGACGCTCGACACGCTGGGGGTCGTCTACAGCCGCGCCGGACTGCATGACCGTTCTCTGGAATTCTACAAGCGGGCCACGGCGACCGCCCCAGATGTCTCTGCCTACCATTACAATCTCGGAGCGGCGCTTCAGTTTGTCGGACACATGGACGAAGCGCGGGAAGCCTATCGCAGATGCTTAATACTGGATCCGGGCGAGACCCGCGCTCTGGCCGCAATCGTCCAGATCACGAAGCAGACCGAGGCCGACAACCAGATTGCCGAATTGAAAGCTGTGTTTCCCTCGGTCGCCCATAAAGCCGATGACGCGCTCCGCGTCGGCCATGCCCTCGCCAAGGCCTATGAAGATTTGAACCAACCAGCCGAAGCGATGGGCTGGCTGGCCAAAGCCAAATCAGCCAAATGGGCCGCTGTGCAGCACGATGCGGCGTTTGATGACGCCATTTTCGACGCGGCGAAAGCGACGACACACCTGCCAATGATGGGTGGCCATACCAGCGCGCAACCCATTTTCATTGTCGGCATGCCCCGGACGGGAACCACCCTGGTCGACCGGATCTTGTCGAGCCATAGCGAGGTGACTTCGGCCGGAGAACTCGCCGATTTCGGGATCAGCCTGAAACACCTGTCAGGCACCCAATCGAAATACGTGCTGGATGTCGAAACGCTGGCGGCAGCCGGGCAGGTAGACCAGAACGAGCTTGGCCGGATGTACATGCAACGCGTTGAATCCACGCTCGGCCTGACTGGGCGGTTCATTGACAAGCTGCCACTGAATGCGATTTACGCCCCCATCATTTTGGCGGCCCTGCCGGAAGCGCGGATCATCTGCCTCAGGCGGCATCCGGCGGACACAGTGCTCAGCAATTACAGGCAATTGTTTGCGACGCAGTTTCCCTATTACGACTACGCCCTGAACCTGGAAACCACGGCGCACTATTATGTCGGCTTTGACCGCATGATCCGGCATTACAGCGAGACGCTTCCGGCAGGCCGGTTCACACAGGTTCATTATGAAGACGTGGTGGGCGACATCGAGGCCCAGACACGGAGATTGCTCGAGTTCTGCGGCCTGTCATTTGAGGCCCAATGCCTGGACTTTCACCAGAATGCCGCGCCGGTTGCGACCGCCAGTTCCGCGCAGGTGCGCGAGCCGCTCTATACCCGGGCGCTGGCCCGATGGAAGCGGTACGAGGCGCAGCTCACCCCGGCACTCGATATATTGGAAGCGGCTGGCTGCATCGATGCCGCAGAGCGGGATATCCCCTAGGGCAATGCTGGCCATTCCGGCCCGACGCATTAGTGTCTTCCCGATAAGAGGGAGTCACCGCCATGAAACACCGCCGCCTTGGCAAGAGCGCCATTTACGTATCCGACATCTGCATGGGCACGATGACTTTCGGCGCCCAAACGGACGAAGCCGAAGCCCACAAGATCCTTGATGCCTGTTTCGAAGCCGGGATCAATTTCTATGACACCGCCGAGAACTACCCGGTGCCGCCAAAGCTTGAATGGGCTGGGCGGACCGAAGAAATCTTTGGCCGCTGGATGAAGACCAAAGACCGCGACCGCCTGATCGTGGCTACGAAAGTGTGCGGGCCGTCGCATGGATGGATCAAGGGATCGCAGCGCGGCGAGATGACGGCGCTGGACCGGCACAATATCCGCCGCGCCATCGATGCCAGCCTGACCCGGTTGCAAACCGACTATGTCGATCTCTACCAGACCCATTGGCCAGATCATGGCACGAACTTCGACGAGACGATGGAGACCCTTGATGATCTCGTTCGCGAGGGAAAAGTGCGCATCGTCGGCTGTAGCAATGAAGATGCCTGGGGCCTGATGAAGAGTATCGAGACCTCCAACCGGCTCGGTACGGTGCGCTATCACACGATTCAGAACAATTTCAGCCTGAACAATCGCCGCTTTGAAGATGCATTGGCCAAAGTGTGTCGCCGCGAAGGTGTCAGCCTTATCCCTTATTCGCCGTTGGCAGGGGGCGTCTTGTCCGGCAAGTATCAGGATGGTGCCCTGCCCGAAGGCGCGCGTTTCTCAGCCTATTTGCAACATGGCGGGCGTCAGACCTTAATGGCCGGGCGGTTCGTCAACGAAAAGTCACTGGAATCCACGCGGCGCTTCATGGACATCGCGAAGGATGCGGGCATGTCGCCCGTGACGCTGGCCACAGCATGGTCGAAACAACATGATTTCGTCGCCTCCACCATTGTCGGCGTGTCGAAATTCGATCAGTTGGCCGACATTCTCGCAGCCGCAGACCTGGAACTCTCCGCAGACGTGATGAAGGCGTGCGATGCCGTCACCAAAGACCAGATGTATCCAATGGGCTAGGGCCCGCAAATGAAATGAGCCCCCACCCGCTTCTGCGTCGGATGGAGGCTCGTCCTTTGTTTCCCACCAAAGCTCGTGGGATCTATTCGGGGCTTGGCCGCGCGCTTGCGAGAACTTCGCGCTTGCCGGCATGGTTCGGCGCAGAGATCGCGCCTTCTTCTTCGAGGCGATCGATTACGCCTGCAGCCTTGTTGTAGCCAATCTTGAGGCGGCGCTGAAGATAGGAGGTCGAGGCGCGCTGGTCGCGGACGACGATGGCAAGCGCCTGGGAATAGAGATCGTCGTCTTCGTCGCCGGTGCTCGTCCCGAGCATGGCATCCATGACGGCAGACCCCGTTGAGCCATCTTCGGGCGCTTCGAGCACATCCATGACATAGTCGGGCTCGCCTTGTTCCTTGAGCCAGTCAACGACCGAGCCGACTTCCTCATCTGACACGAACGGGCCATGAAGGCGCTGGGATTTCTTGCCGGGGGCCTGATAGAGCAGGTCGCCCATACCGAGCAGCTGTTCGGCGCCTTGTTCGCCCAGGATCGTCCGTGAGTCGATCTTGGTCGTGACCATATAGGAAATCCGTGTCGGGAAGTTCGCTTTGATCGTACCCGTAATAACGTCTACGGATGGTCTCTGTGTTGCCGTGATCAAGTGAATACCAGCCGCACGGGCCATCTGGGCGAGGCGCTGGACACAGCCTTCAATTTCCTTGCCTGCGACCATCATCAGGTCAGCCATCTCGTCGATGACAACAACAATATTCGGAATATGATCCGTTGGCAGAGATTCGGTTTCGTAGATTGGCTTGCCGCGCTCATCGAATCCGGTCTGGACCTTGCGGACAAGTTCGTCGCCATTGGCACGGTACTTGGCGGCCTTGTCATTGAAGCCAGCGAGGTTACGGACGCCCGCTTTTGACATCAGCTCATAGCGGCCTTCCATCTCGCGGACGGTCCACTGCAGGGCGTTCACGGCCTTCTTCGGATCCGTCACAACCGGCGCCAGCAAGTGTGGAATGCCCTCATAGATCGACAGTTCGAGCATTTTCGGATCGATCATGATGAAACGGCACTGTTCCGGCGAGTGACGATAGAGCAGGGACAGGATCATTGCGTTGACGCCGACCGACTTACCCGAACCCGTCGTACCCGCAATCAGCAAGTGAGGCATCTTGGAAAGGTCGACCACGGTTGGCACACCGCCAATGTCTTCGCCGAGCGCCATTGGCAGGCTGGCCCGTGTGCCGACATAGGCTTCGGCCTGAAGCAGCGTGCGCAGGTAAACCGTGTCGCGGTCTTCGTTTGGCAGCTCGATGCCAATCGCATTCTTGCCGGGAACCACCGCGACACGGGCAGAGATCGCGCTCATCGAGCGGGCAATGTCGTCCGCCAGGGAAATCACACGGGAAGATTTGACGCCCGGAGCTGGTTCCATTTCGAACAGTGTAATGACCGGGCCGGGACGCACTTCCTTGATGCGGCCGCGTACACCGAATTCCTTCAGAACATCGGTCAGGCGCGCAGCCTTCTCGAGCAGTGCATCTTCGTCCACCGTATCGCCGCGCTCTTCCGGCATCTGGAGCAAGTCGATCGAGGGCAGGCGCGTGGACTTGCGGCGGCGGTCCGATTTCGTCACACGGGGTTGGCTTGGCAGTTTCGGCTTGGAGACGGGTACGGACAGGCGACGCGTTTGAATTGGCGCGATCCCGTCATCTTCGTCTTCATACAGGTCTTCATCATCAAGTGACGTCTCGTCTTCCTCATCATAGACTTCGTCTTCGTCATCATAGTCGACATCATAGGAGTCTGCGTCGACATATTCGTCGTCGCCCTTGATGACGCGTGCGCGTCCCGTATCGCGATCTGCGTCCAGCTCTTCGTCATCCAGATCGCGCGGCTTCGGCTTGAGGAAGGACACAACCGAAACCAAGAACCCACCAATGCCGGTGGCCTGACGTGCGGCATGGCGTCCGGACTTGGTCGCGGCCTGATGAAGAAGGTGTGCGTCGCGGCGTCGGAAACCCAGTGCCGACAGGGCGGCCCAAGCGGAGGCCGCGCCCAGGACGGCGCCCGCCCATGTGTTCGGAGATGGCAGCAGCAGCGCGCGGAACGGCATGGAGGCATAATAGAAGAGCGCATCACCCACGACGCCGCCAAGACCCGCCGACAATGGCCAGCTTTCCGGCACAGGCCAGGCGGCAAAGAAGGCGGCCGACAGTGGAACGAAAGCGAGGCCCGTCATCCAGCGGCGCACGCGCGGCACGCCGATCAGCACGGTGCGCATGGCGCCGCCGATCATCATGGCAAGACCCGCTGCCCAGGCAGACCAGCCAAGCATTTGACGGGACAAGTCCGCGAAGATGGCACCAGGGCCACTGAACAGATTCTGGACTTCTGCATCTGTGGCGGCGTTCCAGCTCGGATCGCTTGGCATGTAGGACCCTACGCTACCACATATGAAGACGCCTATTCCGAATGCCGCTGCCCCTGTGAGAATCCGCCAGACCGGGTCGCTGACGCTCGGGATATCGTCTTCGGTATAAACATAGTCTGTCATGAGGTGGGGCTGCTCCACTTGTGTCGCGGGAGCCCTCACTTTGACCCAATACGCTTAACGCCCGGCAAATGCCGGTAAAACTTCTGCAGGAAGGCTGTTAATCTTTTGGACCTCGCGAAAACGGGCTCAAAACGAGCAAACCGTCGCGATTTGATCTGAATCAGCCAGGCTGATCCCGTATCCGCACGCGTATGTATTCTCCGTAATATAAGGAACCAGAGCCTCCACGGCCTCATTGATTGCGTGAGACCAACACCAAAGGAGAGCTCGATATGAAACGCACACTGATTATCCCCGCAACCATCGCCCTGTTAACGGGTATGGCCGCAACCGCGCAGGAACCTAACACAACCGACATGGACGTTAACGCCTCCGCCGAAATGGAAGAAAGTTCTGATGTTCAAAACATTGACGAGCTGTCGATTGACGAATTGAACGCACTTCAACTGAAGGTTCTGAAAGATCCGGCGGCATCCGACGCCACCAGCGATGTCCTCTTCACTGTCCAATCCGATATGGATGTACCTGAAGAGACTTCTGCTGAATCCGACGACACAATGGTGATGGCACAGGCTGACACGACCACGAACGCGGAAATGGAGGCTGAGCAGACGACCGGTGCCACAGAAACATATGATCCCGCTATTACCAATCCGGAACAGACAGACCCGGCAGGCGACACGAAATCCTATGAGTGGGACGAGACGCAATCTGCTGACGTGACGACTGATGGCTCCGCTGAAGCAAATATGGACGCTTCGGTAACCGCAGAGACTGATATGGAAGTAGAGCCCGAAATCGGTATGGGCGGCCCGGACTATGCGTCAGAGACCGAGGCCATGGCTGATCTCGCCATGAAGGGCACGATTTCCGATATCGCCTCGGAAGATCCTCGCTTCACAACCCTGGTCGCTCTTGTAGAGCAGGCTGGCCTGACCGGTGAACTGGATAGCGACACCAAATACACAGTGTTTGCGCCGACCAATGCGGCTTTTGAAAAGCTCGACCCCGAGCTGGTTTCAAAGCTGAAATCCGGTGAAGCAAATGACAAACTGACCGCAATCCTCAAAGCACACGTGGTCGAAGGCGAAACCCTGAGCAGCGATATCGCCAATGGCGAAATGAATGTCGCTACGCTGGCTGGCTCTGACGTCGCCGTCACGAAGACGGACGACAGCGTGATGATCGACAATGCCACGGTTGTGGCGGCTGATATCCAGGCTTCCAACGGTGTTATCCACGCCGTCGATACAGTGATCATGCCGGATGATGAGTCCTAAGGACTGATCCTGCCCCGCAAAGACCAATAAAAAGCCCCGACAGATTGCTCTGCCGGGGCTTTTCGTTGGGTACTCTTATGAACCTAGTTCGCGAATTCCGGATAGGCTTCGAGGCCGATTTCTGCCTTGTCGAGGCCCATCTCTTCTTCCTCGGCCGTCGGACGCACGCCGATGGTGAGTTTCAGGATGTACCAGACAATCGAAGAGGCGATCATCACGAAGACACCGGTCAGAACCACACCAACCAGCTGGCCAAGATAGCTTGGGTCACCCGCTTCATTCGGCGCGATGGCGTTCGTGTAGGAGAATGGAACGATCATTGTGCCCCAGATGCCGCAAACGAGGTGAGCCGGAATAGCGCCGACCACATCATCGATTTTCAGCTTGTCGAGCAGTGGCACGAAGATCACGACCAGGACGCCGCCCACACCACCGATCAGGACCGAAGCCAGCATGCTTGGTGCAAGCGGTTCTGCCGTGATGGACACGAGGCCACCGATAGCACCGTTGAACACCATGGTCGCGTCGACCTTGCCCTTGTAGAGGATGGCAGTCGTGAACATCGCCGCCATCACGCCGCCCGCTGCTGCGAGGTTTGTGTTCGCAAAGATCTGCGAAACGGAGTTGATGTCTGCGGCCGTACCGGCTGCCAGTTGGGACGCACCGTTGAAGCCAAACCAACCGAACCACAGGATGAATGTACCCAGTGCGGCGAGCGGGATGTTGTTGCCCGGCATCGGATTGACCTGCTTGCCGAAATACTTGCCGATGCGAGGCCCGATGATGATGGCACCTGCGAGCGCTGCCCAGCCACCGGTCGAGTGGACCAGCGTAGAACCAGCGAAGTCAGAGAAGCCCCATGCGGAATCGAGGTAGCCTGCACCCCATTCCCAGGACACGACGACCGGATAGATGAAAGCAGTAAGAATTGCGGTGAAGATCAGGAAAGGCCATAGCTTCACGCGCTCTGCCACTGTACCGGATACGATGGACGCAGCTGTTGCGACAAACACCATCTGGAAGAACCAGTCGGAGGCCGGGGCATAGCCTGCGTCGCTTTCGACGCTCAGATCGCCACCATCCCAAGGTCCGGGTGTGGTGCCGAGCAGGCCGCCAATCGATTCAGCCGGATAGGCCATGTTGTAGCCGACGACCCAGAACATGAGACCGGCAATGGAATAGAGTGCGACGTTCTTGGTGGACTGCATGGCGGCGTTCTTGGAACGCACAAGCCCTGCTTCGAGCATGCAGAAACCTGCTGCCATCAGCATCACGATGATACCGCCGATCAGAAACAGGTAGCTGTTGTCGACATAGGCGCTGGCGCTTCCCGCTACGCCCTCTTCCAGCGCGGCAAGCCGCGCCTCGATGTCGGCATCCTGAGCGTAGGCGGCTGCCCCCGCCAATAGTGCGGCTGGCAGCAGCGCTGCTCCGCGTATGGTATTTTTTAGTAGTTGGCCCATCTGGCCCCTCCTTCGTCACGAGACTGCAGAGCTCGGGACCCCCCGTGCTCTCCCAGAACCGATATGATTGTGAGCTTGAGGGAATGTCGCACCACCATGGGGGCAGACCGGTTTTTCAGGTAAGGCATGGTCAAAGCATGGGCAGTGATGCGGCGAATCGCCTAAATCTCCATCATTGCTGGACGATTGGCAGGAGGGCACTTAGCTAAAGACCATGACCAAAACAGCTGCTCAGTCTGACCGCGTGTATGACCTTGCCATTGTGGGGGCCGGACCGGTCGGCACCACACTGGCCATTCTGGCCGCGCAACGGGGCTTTTCTGTAATACTTGTTGACGCTCGGGACCCGAATGCTCCGGTACGCAAGGACACCCGGACCTTTGCCATCGTACGCGGCAGCTGGCGGCTGCTGGACGCGGCAGGTGTGACCAACGCAATGCGCGGATCAACCGAGCCTTTGAACGGACTGGAAGCGATCGACGGCGGAACCCACTGGTTCGGCGTGCCCGGAGTGCTGTTTGGCAATGACGACCTGCCGGATGATCCCGATGGCCAGCCCCTTGGACAGATGGTTCCGGCCGCTGACCTTCAGGCCGCCTTGGACGATGCCTGCGAGAAGGCGGGTGAAATAGAGTGGGTGCAGGGCAAGCTGTTCGAGTCGATGGAGATCGGTCCCGCGGGTGCCAGCCTGACTCTCTCTGATGGGCGCAAAATCCACGCCCGGCTGGTTGCCGCATGTGACGGGATGAAATCATCCGTGCGAAGCGCCGTCGGGATCCAGACCGAAGGGCATGATTACAATCAGTCCGTCTTCGCCGCCAATGTGAAGCTGGACCGCCCTCATGGAGGCATTGCGCGCCAGCTGTTCACACCGGAAGGACCTTTTGCGACCCTGCCGATGCCGGACAATCGGGCGAATCTTGCCTGGTACATGAAACGCGGCGCGGCCGAAGCCATCGCGGCCATGTCTGTCGAGGACATCAATGCCGAACTGAATGCGCGCTTTGCAGATTTTGCGGGCCCCATGGAGATCGACGGACCGTATTCGGCCTATCCACTCGTCATGCAGCTGGCAACGCGCATGGTTGGCCCGCGTACAGCGCTCGTGGGCGATGCCGCGCACCGGATCAATCCGCTCGCCGGGCAGGGACTGAATCTCGGCTTCAAGGATGTCGGCGCGCTGATTGATGTTATGTGCGACGCTCGCGACGTCGGCCTTGATCCGGGATCGGATGTCAGCCTAGAGCGCTACGAAAAATGGCGCCGGTTTGATGCGACCGCAGTGGCGATGTTCATGGATGGAATCGACCGGGCCTTTACCAATGACAGTAATCTGCTGAAGCCTCTGCGGGGCTTGGCCCTGACACTGGCGCAACGGGTGACTCCACTCAGGCGAGCCATGGCCCGCCAGGCCAGCGCGGACCAGGATCACCTGCCAAGCCTGATGCGTTAGGTTGGCACGGCCAGTTCCCGCAGGAATTTCCACGTATACAGCCCGGAATCATGTCCGTCAGAGAATCGGATGCGCACGGCATAGCGCCCGACCGGTTCGGCGCCGAGCACGGAGATATCGTCCGGCACCGGCGGCTGGGGAGGGCGTGGACCGCTGCCATGACCGCGGACCTCCGCTGACGGGCTTTCCTCGCGCAGGCGTTTGTAGCCGATGACTCCGGATACGCCGTCGTCGAATTCGATAAATAATTCCTGTGCGGATTTCCGGAAAGCCAGACGAGCAGGCCAGGATGGATCGCTCATGCGCCGGGCTCATCGTGAGGAGCGGTTTCGTCCAGATCGCGCGCCTCATCCGCCAGCATGATCGGAATGCCATTGCGGATCGGATAGGCCAGCCGCGCCTTTGGCGAGACCAGCTCGTCGGCGGCGCGGTCATAGCTCAACGGCTGGCGGCTGACCGGGCAAATCAGGATTTCCAGCAAGCGAGGATCAACCCCGGACGGGCCCTTGCGCGGCGCGCCAATTTCTTTCCCGGTATCTTCAGACATGAACGCCCCTATTGCAGCGTGCCGCCATCCTGGCCGGACACATCCATTTCCAGAAGGGTGATGAGCGTTTCCGCGCGATCTTTCAAGGTGGGCGCCTCAACGAGCGCCTGCTTCTCCATCACGGAGAATGGACATCCCGAGCAAAGCGCATTCACCAGGGTTTCGAGCGGAGCTTCTTCCACCGCCGACCAGTCCGTCGCCATGTCGTGTGTCTCGGTATAGTCGTGCAACGCACCGACGAGACGCTTGCGGTCCGGCAAGCGCGCCGGCGGGACATCTTTCAGGTCTTCGGCATAGGGCGTCCAATCGGGCGTCACCTGCCGATAGGGCGTCATCACCGAAAGCTCTTTGGAGACATCAAACCGCGCAATTCCCGACAGCGTGATCAGATAGCGACCATCCCCTGTTTCAGACCAGGCCGTAATACGTCCCGCGCACCCGGTTTGCGCAATATCCGGCTTGGCTCGTGTGCCCCCGATAGTCTGGACCATGCCGATCATGCGGTCGCCCTGAATGACATCATCAATCATGTTGAGGTAACGCGGTTCGAAAATGTTCAGCGGCAACTGCCAGCGCGGAAACAGGAGCGCGCCGGGCAGGGGGAAGATCGCCAGCTGTTCCGGCAGTTCGGAAATACGCGTGAAGCTCGGCTGGGTCATCGGATTGCGTCTCTTTCTGGATCGGCCTGAAAAGAGATGTGGAGCGAATGCTCCCTCAGGCAAACATCAGCGATGCAAGACGACGGCGACCGCTGACGGTTGCCGGGTCTGTCGCCCCTGCCGCCTCAAACATCTGTAGCAGCTTTTCCTTGGCCTTGCCTTCGCTCCAGTCGAGCTTGTGTCCGAGAATGATCAGCAGATGATCAATCGCATCCCCGAACCGGCCAGCCGCGCCATACTTCTCTGCCAACTCAAACCGCGTGTCATGATCATCGGGATTGGCAAGGACGGCTGAAAGCGCCGCTTCGAATTCGTCTGGTTCAGCCGCCGAATCGCCCATCATTTCAATGGCGGTGCGGACGCCTTTGACGGCGCTGTCATTCTGCTTGTCCTCGGGGATCATATCGAGCGTCGCTGTGGCGCGTTCCTTGTCGCCATTGGCGAGGTAACAGCGAGCGAGCCCGGCGATCGCTGTGACGTTTTCTGGCTCCTGCTGAATGACAGCCGCATAGATCTGCGCCGCTGTGCCAATATCGCCTGCCTGGCTAGCCGCTTCAGCCTGTTCCAATGCCTCGGCAATCATCTTGCCGGCATCGGTTCCGCTCAGCAGCTTCTCGACGAACGCATTGATCTGGCTTTCCGGCAGTGCGCCCATGAAGGCATCGACCGGGCGGCCCTTGTCGAACGCATATACGGCCGGAATGGAACGCACGCCAAGCTGCCCGGCATAGGCCGGGTTTTCATCAATATTGATCTTGACCAGCTTGACCTGGCCATTGCGGGACTCGACCGCCTTTTCGATGATCGGCCCAAGCGTCCGGCACGGTCCGCACCACGGCGCCCAGAAATCCACGATTACGGGCTGTTGCTCGGACGCCTCCACAACATCGGCCATGAAATCCTGGTCGGTTGTATCTTTGGTATGAAGCGAAGCCATTTCAGTCATGTGAGCGTGTTCCTTGAATATCTGCAGGGAACATGGGCTGGAGACCCGCTTTTCGCAAGGCGCGGTCCTGACACCAAACGGGCTGTGCGCGTTCATCTGGCAGTCAATCTGGACATGCGATTGGGTGAAGCTGAATGCGGTGCAACGAAAAGCGACGAAAATACCTTTTTCGCGCCCTGTTTCTGCAAGCCTGTCGCGCTTAAGTGTAGGTCCATTGGTCAACGAATTGAGGAGACCGCACAATGTTGAATTTCCTGGCAAGCCTTGGCGCAATCACCGCGATCGCCACGTCCCCCTTCGCAATGGGCCTGCAGATCACCGATGCCGCAGCCCCTGCTCCGCAAGTCGCTCAGCCTGCTGGCCTGACAGACAAACAACGCGCCGACCTGCTGGAACGCGCCTCGGCCGCGCTGGCCGCTGTGGAGACCGCAAGCGGTACGTTTGAACAACTTGCGCCTGACTATACTGAATCAACTGGACGGTTCGCCCTTTCGCGACCTGGCAAGGTGCGGTTTGAATATGACGCCCCAAGCCCGCTTCTCGTCGTAAGCGATGGAACAACTGTGGCGCTTCAGGATTCCGAACTGGAAACCACGGATCGCGTCCCCCTCGGCACGACCCCGCTCGCCCTGTTGCTGGATGACGACATCGATTTTGCCACCGAAGCCGACGTGCTCGACGTGCAAAACCGCAATGGTCGGGTCGAAATCACACTTCGGGACAAGTCCGGTGAAATGGACGGCACGCTGACCCTGCTGTTGATGGAAAGTGATATGTCGCTGACCGGATGGCGCACGATGGATAGCGGCGGAAACCTCACCTCCGTACAACTGACGAATGTGGAATCGGGCAAACGATTGAACCCACGCCTATTCGTAATGAAGGATTTTGACGAGAATTGAGGTCGAACTTGACCGCTGGCGCCGGAAAACTGGACCCCAGACGACACAGCCAAGCATATAACACAATTTTCACTTGAATTTAATTGTGAGAGTGACATCTTTGCAACTGTGGACGACGCAGCTACCCCGCGCAGCAATTGACCCCCCGCTGCGACCAGATGCGTTGTCACCGTCGGAGCCTTCCCCTCCCGGCGAGACGTGCAAAGCAAGCGTCTGACGCGTCCGAGCTTCCCCGCGCTCGGGCGCGTTGACGTTTCTGGAAACACTGTTACGCAGCCTGAATGTCAAATTCACTCAAGATCGTCAGCTGGAACATCAATTCGGTCCGCCTGCGCGCCCCCAATGTGGAAGCCTTCGTCGCCGCTGAGCAGCCGGACGTAATCTGTCTGCAGGAAACCAAATGCCAGGACGGGGAATTTCCTGAAAAGGCTTTTCGGGAAATGGGTCTGCCACATCTGGTCCTGAACGGTCAGAAAGGCGGTCATCACGGCGTGGCCATTGCTTCGCGCCTGCCGATCGAACGTATCGAGGCCCCAGATCTGTGCCGCCACGGGCATTCCCGTGTGATCGCAGCAAAAGTGGCAGGCGTCGAAATCCACAATATCTACCTGCCGGCTGGCGGCGACGAACCGAATGCAGACACGAACGACAAGTTCGCGCACAAGCTGGATTTCCTTGAGCGGCTTGGACCTGGCTATAAGAAGCAGACCACAACACCGCGCGTTCTGGTCGGCGATCTCAATGTCGCGCCGCACGAGAATGACGTCTGGTCACACAAGCAAATGTTGAAGATCATCTCGCACACGCCGGGCGAGACAGAACGCCTGGAAGATTCGCGCAGTCAGGCGAGGTTCGCTGACATCGGCCGACTGGCCGTTGATGACCATCAGAAACTGTATTCCTGGTGGAGCTATCGCGCGAAAGACTGGGCCAAGAGCAATCGGGGCCGCAGGCTGGATCATATCTGGATGAACCCGGCTGCCCTGCCAGACACGCAGCTGGACACATACCGCGTCCATCTTGCCTGGCGCGGCGGCTGGAAACCCTCAGATCACGCGCCCATCAGCGTTGAGATGAAAGTCTAGGGCTGAAGGCGGTATCCGCCAGCATCAGTCAGCAACAGGCGTGCGTGTGCCGGATCAGGCTCGACCTTCTGACGCAGGCGGTAGATATGGGTTTCCAGCGTGTGCGTGGTGACCGTCGCATTGTAGCCCCAGACTTCTGACAATAACTCATCCCGTGCGACCGGCTTGCCCTGTGCGCGGTAGAGATATTTCAGGATGTTGGTTTCTTTCTCCGTCAGGCGCACCTTTCGGCCATCTTCCGTGACAAGCAATTTCATGGATGGGCGGAACTCGTAAGGCCCGACCTGGAAGGTCGCGTCTTCAGACTGTTCGAAACTGCGCAGGTGCGCACGTACCCGCGCCAGCAGAACAGAGAATTTGAAGGGCTTGGTGACATAGTCATTCGCGCCGGATTCGAGGCCGAGAATCGTATCTGCATCGCCATCCTGTCCCGTCAGCATGATGATCGGTGCACGCACGCCCTTTTGGCGCATTTGCTTGCAGGCTTCGCGGCCATCCATGTCCGGCATATCGACATCGAGCAGGATCAGGTCGATTCGTTCGGCTAGCGCGTGAGTGATGCCCTCGTTCGCATTGGCGGCCTGCAATGTGGTGAAGCCATCGTGCAAGTCGAATTGCTCGGCGAGCGCTTCGCGCAGGTCCTGGTCATCGTCAACCAGCAGGATCGTCTTGTTACCTGTCACGGGCGTCTCCTAATTTCGGTCGTCGCTGTGTATTGCGGCTGCTGTCAAATGCCATATGACTTTGCCTAACGCGCAATCACAAGTGTGGGAGCAGTCCGTGAGCATGAAATTCACCGCAACGCAAACCGGCAAGTTTTCCGGGCCGGGCTTTACGGCCCGGTGCGTCCTGGGCAAAGGCGGCGTGGTGAAGGCATCGCAAAAGCGCGAAGGCGACGGAGCCTCTCCGGCGGGCACATGGCCGGTGCGGAATGTCTTCTTCAGGCCGGACCGTCTGGACCCGCCCGTCACCAGCCTCCCCCGGGTGCCGTTGAAACCTTATGATGGGTGGTGCGATGCGCCGGATCACCGCCTCTACAACCGGCCTGTATCCCTGCCATTTTCGGCAAGCCATGAAAAATTATGGCGCGACGATCATGTCTATGATGTGATTGTCGAACTTGGCTACAATGATGATCCGGTGACGCCGGGCCTTGGCAGCGCGATCTTCATGCATCTGGCCCGGCCGAATTTCGAGCCGACCGAAGGCTGTATTGCGCTCGAGCAGAACGACTTGCTCACCTTGCTGGAACTGATGGTGCCGGGCGCCGAGATCGAAATCTCTTTCTAGGCTGAAGAGTCACGCGGGCCAAACAGGGCAGACCCAACCCGCACATGCGTCGCTCCAAAGCGCGTAGCGATGTCATAATCTGCACTCATGCCCATGGAGAGCTGGGGGAGTTCGAGACGCTTGGCGATCTTGGCCAGCAGGG
This sequence comes from Hyphomonas sp. UBA3195, assembly GCF_002366485.1. Lineage (NCBI taxonomy): Bacteria > Pseudomonadati > Pseudomonadota > Alphaproteobacteria > Hyphomonadales > Hyphomonadaceae > Hyphomonas > Hyphomonas sp. UBA3195. The sequence continues at coordinate 24,480 of NZ_DEXB01000033.1, read as the reverse complement.
CAAAGTGGGGACCAGCCGGCTCATCAACCGGGGGGATGCACATCAGACCAGTCACATCCAGTCCTTGCTCCCGCGCCACGCGGAGCAGCGCTTCGACGTCTCTTGGGGCAACCCCGGCCTTCTGCGGCTCTTCGCCGGTATTCACCTGGATCAGATAAGTCCGTTTCAAACCAGACTTCTGTTCGGCCTTGGCAAGTTCGCGGCAAAGCTTTGGTCGGTCGAGCGTCTCGATGACATGAAACAGGTTTACCGCGTCTTCGGACTTGTTCGATTGCAAGGGGCCAATCAGCCGCAATTCCAGATCCGGATAATCCGCGCGGCGCGTTTCCCAATGCTGGAATGCTTCCTGTACGCGGTTTTCTCCGAAGACGCGGTGCCCTGCCGCGAGGATCTCTTCCAGTGCCGCATCGGATTGGGTTTTCGTCACAGCCACAAGCGTGGGCGGTGTTTCAGCAATAGCAGCAAGATCGCCGAGGATCTCGGCGCGGCGCTTGGCAATTCCGGGGAAGTCCGTATCAGTCATCTTGATGGCGCAGAAACCCCAAGACGAGCCGAGACGCAAGCTGATCTCTGCGGCGAGACGCTCGCGGCGGCATTTGCCATCCTGGTTGCCACCCGCCCTTTTCCTGACCGATCCGCAACGGACACCGGACCCGGTTTCAGTTGCAGAAAACCTTCCCGCAGGCTGGGGCATTCTTTACCGTCACTTCGGGGCACGGCACAGTGTATGGCAGGCGCGCCAACTTGCTGACATCGCAAACAAGCGCGGACTTGCCTTGCTGGTTTCGGCCGATCCCGACCTGGCAATTGAAGTTGGCGCAGCGGGCGTGCATTGGCCGTATGCCCGGCGACACGAGGCCCGCAAATGGCGCGACCGGTTCGATCTGATGAGCATAAGCGCTCATGGCCGTGCCGAATTGCAAAAGATTGATGCACGCGTGTTCGATGCGGCACTGGTGTCTACAGTGTTCCCATCCAATAGCCCCTCCGCCGCGGCGCCCATGGGGCCACACACGTTACGCTGCCTGTCGCGGCAAAGCGCGCTACCAATCTACGGGTTGGGCGGAATCAATTCGCGCAATGCCGCCAGCATAAGCGATGCAGCAGGCCTGGCAGCGATTGAAGGAATAAGGGACCCGTTCAGATCCTAGAATTTGAAGGCAGACTTCAGCCGGATACCCGCTTCGACTTCGCGAGACTCCCATGTGGACGTGTCATTCAACTCGTCCGTGCCAACACTGACCTCACCGCCAACCGAGAATCGCGGGGTAATCTTGAAGGTCGCACCCGCCTGCATTTCCTCACGCGGTAGCGGAGAAAGGTCTGTACGGGAGACCTTGTCGAGGTTCAGCTGCCAACGGGCATTGCCGCCAAACTGCATTGAGAATTCGCGGTCAGGTTGGGCCTGCCAGACAGATTCGGTGCTAGCGGGTTTGGCCTGAGCGAATTGACGATACCATTCGGACTGCGCGGCCGAGGTTTCAGATATACTAGGCGTTGCCATTTCCATGGCGGGTGCAGACACGTCATCTTGCGCCGCGGCTGGCAAAGCCAGCGCGGTTAGCGCGATCACGAAAGTTGCAAAGCCCAGCTTCATCGAATTTACCTCTGCTCCCAGAAATAGTCGGAGGGGCAGGTAAAGAGAAGATTAAGAATCTGAAAGACCCGCTATTCTAGTCCGATAGTGTGATTTCTATCACAATCCCCTCAGGGGAATTTTTACCCGCCGAAACGCCAAAAGCGTTAGTTGGCGACAGGTTCAGGCCTTTGTCCGCATATCCAAGGGTGAATCTTGCATGTTTTGTGACATTTCGCGAGACGCCCAATTTCCATGCATCTCGCTCCAAGCCTGTCAGATCATCTTCCGCGAATCCGTATTCGGCCCCTATCAGGTAATCGCCCACCGACTTGGTCAGGCCCACAGTCCACGCTTCATAGTCACCCCCCGTCTTGATGCCATTGTCGGAGACGAGCCACGTTGCACCGATAGATATCGTGTCAAATTCCGCCTTTGTCCCCACTGACCAGGTCGTGACACGGTCATACAAATCCGATGCGTAGGGCGGCGTCTCAATCTCTGCGGTACTTGCTGCAAGGGCACCGCTCAGCCTTACGCCCGCGCTGCGCAAAAGGCGCGAGGCATTGATGGACCCTTCAACCGCATTGGTGATTGTTAGGGGTGCAGCGCCAGGCAGATTACGGTCAGCATCCCGGTCGAGGCCGCGGACATCCGCCTTGGGCGTGATGCTGACACCCGCGCGCACTCCCACCAGGCGAGGTGTCGCGTAAGAAAGCTTCACCGACGGCCCCGTCAGGTCATGCCGTGTCGTAACCATGTCCAACCCTGTTGGGTCCAACACCTGACGACCGCTGGCAAGCGTATCAAAAACGGAGGGTGCGCCTTCCTGAAAACGCGCCGCAACGCCCAGGTCCCGCCCCAACCGGAGCTGCCCATAGCCACCTTCGACATATATGTAAGCCGTTTCAATTTCGGCTCGGGTTTCGGTGTCATTTGGCGGAACGCCGACTGCCAGCCCAGTGAACGCGCCCTGCAACCCCAGACCGCTCCCCTCCATACCGACCGGTACACCGCTGAATCCGGCCCGTTGGGAGTGGTCCTTCTGAAGTTCAGCCCGACCGGCAGCGCCGATTTCAAGGCCGCTATCCAGGATTCGATTGGTCGATACGCCAGCCCAGGTACGCGCCAGAATTTGCTCGTCAGCCTCCGGCATCATTACCAGACTGGCACCCAGATCGGTTTCGGTTTCCCACGGATTCCAGTCGTCCTCCCATTGCGCATGCGCGGCGGGGCCGGCAAGCGCCAAAGCGAGAACGGAGATTTGGGCGAATTTCATACCGGTCCTCCATGGGGGCGACACGCAGATCAGCACTGGCGAGCCCGTAAACCCCTTGTTATACAAACCGCCGTCAACAAGGTCTTGCACTCAGGAACTTTCTTCATGGTCAAATATGTTTTCTCTGCGGCGATTGCCGGCATGCTGATGGTTTCAGGCTGCCAGTCCAAATCGGGCGGCAACGCCGAAGCCCGCGTGATCCAGCAAAATATCGGCAGCGTGAATCCATATCTCTGGCGCGCCTCGCTCGACACGTTCGATGATCTTCCGGTGGCAACGGCCGACCCTATCGGTGGCCTGATCACGTATGACTGGAAGGCATATGCCGCCGCGCCAAACGAACGCGTCAAAGTCACGGTCTACATCCTTGATACGCGTTTGCGTGCAGATGGCGTGAAAGTTTCCGTGTTCCGTCAGGAAAAGAGTGAGGCCGGCGAGTGGACCGATGCTGTCGTTGATCCGGAAACCGCACTCCAGCTTGAGAACAAGATCCTGGATCGGGCACGACTGCTGAAGAACTCCCAGCTGGGCTAAGCTCCGGCTGAACCAATAATCCGGAAAGGTCAGGGGCATGGCGACCCGTTACGATCCGCAAATCGCGGAACAGAAATGGCGTGCAGCTTGGGAAAAGGCCGCACTCTTTCACGCAAAATCTCCAGCCGAGGCGGGCGATGCGCCCAAGGCCTATGTGCTGGAGATGTTCCCATACCCATCCGGGCGGCTGCATATGGGCCATGTGCGCAATTATGCGATGGGCGATGTTGTTGCCCGCCACAAGCGCGCCAAGGGCTACAATGTGCTCCATCCAATGGGATGGGACGCGTTCGGAATGCCTGCCGAGAACGCCGCCATGGAGCGCAATGTTCATCCGGGCGATTGGACCTATCAGAACATCGCCTCGATGAAGGCCCAGTTCTCGAAGCTCGGCCTGTCGCTCGACTGGAGCCGGGAATTCGCGACCTGCGACCCGGAATATTACGGCGCCCAGCAGGGTCTGTTCCTGAAATTCCTGGAAAAGGGCCTCGTCTATCGCAAGGCCTCGAAAGTGAATTGGGACCCGGTCGACAATACGGTGCTGGCCAATGAACAGGTCATCGACGGGCGCGGATGGCGCTCGGGCGCGCTGGTGGAACAGCGCGAGCTCACGCAATGGTTCTTCCGCATTACCGACTATGCCGAAGACCTGCTGACCGAAGTGCAAAAGCTGGAGCGCTGGCCTGAAAAGGTGCGCACCATGCAGGCGAACTGGATCGGCCGGTCGGAAGGGCTCCAGATGCGGTTCGAATTCGATGGCACCGCGCCATCCGGATTTGGCGAAGGCATCGAGATCTTCACGACCCGTCCGGACACGCTATTCGGCGCGAGCTTCATCGCCCTGTCACCAGATCACCCGCTGACCGTCCAAATGGCGGAGCAATCGGATGAGCTGAAAGCGTTCCGCGCAAGATGCGCACAGATCGGCACCAGCCAAGAAGCCATCGAAAAGGCCGAAAAGCTTGGCTTCGATACCGGCCTGACCGTCAAACACCCTTTCGACGACACGAAGGCCCTGCCCGTATGGGTCGCGAACTTCGTGCTGATGGGGTACGGCACCGGCGCGATTTTTGGCTGCCCGGCGCATGACCAGCGCGATATCGATTTTGCCCGGAAATACGGCCTGAGCGTCACGCCCGTTGTGCTGCCGGCCGACGCTGACGCTGCCACGTTCGATGTTGAAAACGAGGCCTATACCGGCCCCGGCAGCATCTTCAATTCCGGCTTCCTTGACGGGATGGCGATTGATGACGCCAAGCGCGCCGCCATTGAAAAAATCGAATCCATGGGGCTCGGTGAAGGCAAGGTGAACTATCGCCTTCGTGACTGGGGCGTCTCGCGCCAGCGCTACTGGGGCTGCCCGATCCCGGTCATCCATTGTGAAAACTGTGGCATCGTGCCGGTGCCGGAAGCTGATCTGCCGGTGAAACTGCCGGACGAGGTTTCCTTCGACCAGCCCGGCAATCCGCTGGAGCGCCACCCAAGCTGGAAACATGTCGATTGCCCGAAATGCGGCAAGGCCGCCCGCCGCGAGACAGACACGCTGGACACGTTCGTCGACAGCTCCTGGTACTATTCCCGCTTTGCCAGCACAAACGATCTAGAAGAGCGCGCCTATTGGATGCCGGTCGACCAATATGTTGGCGGCGTCGAGCATGCGGTGCTTCACCTGCTCTATGCGCGCTTCATCGCCAAGGCGATGCGCGATGTCGGCCTGCTGGACTTGCCGAATGGCGAGCCGTTTGCCGGTCTTTTCACGCAAGGCATGGTGACGCACGAGACCTACAAGTCTGCGGCCGGAAAGTGGCTGGAGCCGAATGAAGTCACTCGCGATGGCGATACCTGGATCGAGACCGCCACCGGCGCGATTGCGACGGCAGGTCCGATCGAGAAAATGTCGAAGTCCAAGAAGAATACGGTCGACCCGGATGCCATCATCAGCCAGTTCGGCGCGGATGTCGCGCGCTGGTTCGTCCTGTCAGATTCCCCGCCGGAACGAGATGTCGAGTGGACCCAGTCCGGCGTTGAAGGCGCGTCGCGGTTTGCCCAGCGCCTGTGGAGCGTGTTCGATGCCCTGCCAGAGGATACCAGCACTGCCGCTGGCGAGGATGCCGACTCCACAGCGCTGCGGAAAGCGAATCACAAGGCCGTCGCAGCCATCGACAAGGCAATCGAGGAATTCCGGTTCAACTCTGCCGTAGCCACCATCCATGAATGGGTCACCACTTTGAAAAAGGCTGAATCGGCTGGCGACACCGTGTTGGGCGCGCGTATTGAAGGCGCCTCCATGCTGGCCCGCTGTGTGACACCGTTCATACCGCACCTGGCCGAGGCCTGTTGGGAACGACTGGGCCAACCTGCCTTCGTATCCTCAGCGCCCTGGCCCGTGGCGGACCCCGCCCTGCTGGCGGAAGATGAGGTCACAATGGCGGTTCAAGTGAATGGGAAGCGCCGCGCGGAAATCACCGTGCCGAAGAGCATGGACAAGGATTCCGTCGAAGCCGTTGCGAAAGCCCATGCGGATGTAGCCAGCTTCATTGAGGGCAAGTCCGTGAAGAAAACCATTGTCGTGCCCGGCCGCATCGTGAATATCGTGGTGGCATGAAACAGTTCTTCGCTCTTGTCGCCTTCGCCCTCATAGCCGGGTGCGGATTCAAACCGGTCTATGCGACGGGCGCGGGCGCCACTTATGGCGGCGCCATCACGGTCGAACCCATCGATGGCCGATCGGGATACATCTTGCGCCGGGCCTTGCAGGAAGAGTTGGCGATCGGATTGCCAAACGTGACAGAGGCTGCCTCGCTCCAGATTACGGTGAAAGAAAATCTGACTCGGTTGGCATTCCAGCAAGACGGCGCAGCGGCGAGATCAAATGTTACCTTGTCGGGCCGTTACGCTTTGTCTCAAGGCCAAGAACGGTTGACCGGCTACGCTGTTGGCGAAGTCAGTTTTGCGGTACCGAGCAGCACTTATGGAGACATAGCAGCCCAAAAGAGCGCCTCGGAGAGAGCGGCCGGCATCTTGGCGAAGAATATCGTGGACGACCTGCGGCGCAAATTGTCGGTTGAATAATGTTGTTCAAGGGCAAACAGGCGAGTGATTTTGCCCGCAAGCCCAAACCATCCGTTTGGGCTGTGCTGGCCTTCGGTGAAGATTCCGGCCTCGCCTCCGATGCCGCGATTTCCCTGATCAAAGCCTGGACGCCGAAAGGCGCCAATATGGATGTCACCACACTGGATGATGACTCCATAAAGAAGGACCCATCACTCCTGTTCGACGGACTCGAAGCGGTATCCCTCTTGGGAGACCCTCGCGTCATCCGCGTTCGGACAAGCGGCGACAAGATTGCCGCCCTGTTGATAGAGGCCATTCAGAAAGGTGAATCGCAGGAGGGCTATTATTCCGCCCGCCTGATAATCGAAGCTGGTAGCCTGCAGAAGCGCTCGAAATTGCGCGCCGCCGCAGAAACCGCCCAACTGACCGCCTGCCTGCAACTGTTCGCCGACGAAGCGGGCGATATTGAGAAACGGGTTCAGGATGCGCTGAAGTCCGAAAGTGTCCAGATCACACCCGAGGCGCTCGCACTGTTTGTGGGCGACCTGCCGGGCCATCGCAATCTGGCCAACTCGGAGATCGAGAAGCTCGCCCTCTATGCACGCGGTCTGGGCCGACCGCTTGATGTGGATGATATCCGGTCCTTGTCCGCTACCGATGTGGATCACAATCTTTCAGCCGCCATTCGCGCAGCGCTCGATGGCAAACCGGCGCTCGTCCATACCACACTCGACCGACTGGCTGTTGCGGGCACGAGTGGGATTTCCATCCTGCGTTCACTTCAGTTCGAAACCATGCGCATGCTGGACGCTCAGTCTCGGCTTGCATCCGGCCAATCGAATCCCGGCATGAAACTCCGGCCGCCCGTTTGGCAAAGCGAATGGGGCCTGTTCAGCGCGCGCCTCAGGAAGTGGCCGACCAAGCGGCTGATGCGGGTGATGGAACGGATCTATGAAGCAGAACAACAAGCCAAGTCCGGGTCAGGCAGTGCGGACCCAGTAATCCGTGTACTGATGAATGAAATCGCCCGCGCCGCCGAAATAGCAAGCTGACGTTCAGAGAATGTTGCGCTTGGCAGTCAGACGTCTGCAGACATCGTCAAGTTGTTCCAGGTCGCGATACTTGATGCGAAGCTCGCCGCCATTCTTGCCGTGGCGGATGTCTACATCCAGTCCGATGGACCGGGAGAGATCCGCCTCGAGGGCTTCGGTGTCGACATCCTTTTCCTCTGACTTGAGTCGGGCGGATTTGGTTTCAACGGGCGTGTCTTCGCGAGCAGCCTTGGCATGCGCTTCGACCTCGCGAACCGTCAGGCCTTTCTCAACAGCAAGCTCCACCAGCGCTTCCGGATCGGGCGCACCCAGCGCCGCGCGCGCGTGTCCCGCCGTGACCTTGCCATCACGAACATACTCTCGAGCGCCTGCTGGCAATTGCAGCAAGCGCAGGGTGTTTGTGATGTGAACCCGACTTTTGCCGACGCTTGTGGCAAGACTGTCCTGAGTTCGACCGAAGCGCTTCATCAGCGCCTCATAGGCTTCAGCTTCTTCAATTGGGTTGAGGTCTGCGCGCTGAACATTCTCGATGATGCCGATCTCGAGTAGTTCCAACTCGTCGGTATCCCGTACAATAGCGGGAATACTGGTCAGACCGGCCAGCTTGGCGGCGCGCCACCGACGCTCCCCCGCTATGATCTGATACTCGTTCTTTTCCTTGGGATCCGGACGGACCAGAATAGGCTGGAGAACGCCTTTGGATTTCAGGGATTCCGCGAGTTCCTGAAGGGCGGCCTCGTCGAAGGTCCGACGAGGCTGTTTCGGATTTCGGCGAATCTTGTCGATCGCGATTTCGTTGGAGCTGCCCTTACTCCCACCTGCAGTGCGTGCTTCAGGCGGAGAGACAGCCTCCACTTCCCCAATCAGGGAAGACAGGCCGCGTCCAAGACGGGAAGGTTTGCTCTTGGTATCGTCGCTCATATGGGTCAGGCCGCGCGGGCTTTCTCTCTTTGAAGGACTTCGGATGCGAGACGGATATAGGCCTCGCTACCTGGACAGCGATAGTCATACAACAAGGCCGGCTTGCCGAAAGATGGCGCTTCGGAAAGGCGTACATTCCGCGGTATGACCGTATTGTAGACCTTGGCGCCAAAGAAGGCTCGCACTTCGTCGGCGACCTGGTCGGACAGATTGTTTCGCCGGTCATACATGGTCAGGACGACGCCCTGGATTTCGAGATTGGGATTGAGGCCAGAGCGCACAACTTCCACCGTGCGGAGCAGTTGGCTAAGGCCTTCCAGCGCCAGGAACTCACACTGTAGCGGAACCAGAAGTGCATCGGCGGCCGTCATCGCGTTCAAAGTAAGCGACGACAGCGATGGCGGGCAATCAATCAGAATATAGTCATACTGGACCAGTCCGCCCTGGACAGACCGCTGAACATAATCATGCAGCGCGTCGCGCAATTTGTAGGACCGGTGAGAGTCATTGGCCAGTTCGGTTTCTACACCAGAGAGGTTTTCATCGCCCGGAACAATGTCAAGACGCGGCACAATCGTTGACAGAACCGCTTCTTCCAGCGGGATCCGGTCCACGACAACATCATAGGATGTCTGATGCCGATCCTGGCGCTCAATACCCAGCCCTGTGGAGGCGTTGCCCTGCGCATCGAAATCGACAATCAGGACGCGCCGGCCCACAGCCGCCAACGCCGTGCCGAGATTTATGGACGTCGTTGTCTTCCCGACCCCGCCCTTTTGGTTCACGACTGCAAAGATTCTAGGTTTACCGCTGACCACGCTTGAGCTCCCTCACGATCAAAATCACGCCTGACCCACCAGTGCGACTTGGAATCGCCTCATAGGCGAAGTTCCATCTTTGTTGGGCGTCCGTCAATTCTTCTTTCCAGCGTTCGCCCTTTAGAAAAACCCCTGTTGCACCGTTTTCCATCCAGGGAGCGGCGTAGTCGAGCAGTTTTGGAAGGGGCGCAAACGCCCGCGCAGTGATAATATCCGCGGTGGAATTCGGCGCAGCCTCAATCCGTCCCTGATAAACGGACGCATTGAGACCAGCATCGCCGATAGCGGCGCGGAGAAAGGCGCATTTCTTCCCGACGCTTTCCATCATGGTCACATGACTGTGTGGTCGGGCCGCAGAAATGATCAATCCGGGAAATCCCGCACCCGAACCGAGATCGACGATCCGCGTTGATTCCGGAATAAACGGCAGAATCTGGTAGGAATCAGCCACATGCCGACCCCATATCTGCGGCCACTCACGCGGTCCAATCAGATTGGAGCGTTGCCGCCACGCGTCGAGAGTTAAGATCACGGCGTCCAATCTTTCCAATGTTTCACGTGAAACATCGAATTCGGCCAGAAAGGCCGCGCGATCTTCGGAATTCATCATGAGTGTTAACCAGCTTTCTTCCGGCGCTTAACATATCCCAAAAGGGCCGTTAGAGCGCCGGGCGTCACGCCTTCAATACGACCGGCCTGTCCCAACGTAGAAGGACGGACCGATTCCAGTTTCTGGCGAACCTCATTCGAGAGACCGCCAATTCCCGAATAATCGAGATCTGCCGGGATCATCAGATCTTCGTCGCGACGCAAAGCGGCGACATCTTCTGCCTGGCGTTCCAAATAGGAAGAGTAAAGAGCTTCAATCTCGACCTGCGTCCCGATCTCCTCGGAGATGTCTGATACTTCCGGCCAAACGGCGGACAGTGCGTTGAGATCGATATCCTTGTAGGAGAGATATTCCCATGCCGTCCTGACGCGGCCATCCTGATTGACCGCCCATCCGGCTTGAGCCGCTTTTGCGGGCGACAAGGTCAGTGTCTTCAGAAGTTGGCGGGCAGATTCAAGCGCTCGGTGTTTCACGTGAAACACGTCTGCCCGGTCTGACCCGACGCATCCGGCGGCAATACCCTTTTCGGTAAGACGCTGGTCGGCATTATCGGCGCGTAGTGCCAACCGATATTCGGCGCGCGATGTAAACATCCGATAGGGTTCCGTCACGCCGCGCGTCACGAGGTCATCGATGAGGACGCCAATATATGCCTCCGCGCGATCAAGTATAATCGGATCTTTTCCGCCCGTGGCGCGTGCCGCATTCAAGCCCGCAACGAGACCTTGCGCGCCGGCTTCTTCATATCCGGTTGTGCCATTGATCTGCCCGGCGAGATACAGGCCTGGAAGCGCATGCACCTCAAGTGCGGACGAGAGCGCACGTGGATCGACGTAATCGTATTCGATTGCATAGGCATGTTGGATAATCTTGGCATTCTCGAGCCCGGGAATGGTACGGAGAAAACGCTCCTGAATATCCTCTGGAAGCGATGTCGAAATGCCATTTGGATAAACAGTGTGATCGTCGAGACCTTCCGGTTCCAGGAATATCTGATGACTATCCTTGTCGGCGAACCGGTGAACCTTGTCCTCGATAGACGGGCAATAACGCGGACCTCGGCCAGCAATCGCGCCGGAATAGACGGCCGATTGCTCGATATTCTCGGCAATGATCGCGTGGGTTTCCGGCGTCGTCCATGTAATGCCGCATTTGACCTGCGGCACCGTAATCTCATCGGTCAGATACGAAAACGGAATCGGCTGCTCATCGGCGGGCTGCATTTCAAGACGATCCCAGGCGATCGTCCGGCCATCCAGCCGTGCCGGCGTACCCGTCTTCAAACGCCCCATCGGGAGACCAAGCCCATAGAGCCGGTCCGACAGGCCAATCGCAGGGGCCTCGCCGACACGACCGGCAGGGATACGTTTCGCACCTATATGGATGATGCCTTTCAGGAAGGTGCCTGTGGTGATCACGACAGAAGCCGCACGATAGATCTCGCCCTTCAGACCAATCACGCCCGCGACGTGATTGTTCTCCACGATCAGGTCTTCGGCGCCATCCTCAATGATGGTCAGGTTTGGATAGTCCGCGAGTTCCGCCTGCATGGCGTCGCGGTAAAGCTTTCGGTCGATCTGGGAGCGGGGGCCCCAGACAGCCGGACCCTTGGACCGGTTGAGCATTCGGAACTGGATACCGGCCTTGTCTGCCAGCCGTCCCATGAGGCCGTCCAGCGCATCGATCTCTCTCACGAGGTGACCCTTGCCGAGGCCGCCAATTGCCGGATTACAGCTCATCTCTCCGATGGTTGCGCGCTTGTGTGTGACCAGAGCGGTGCGTGCGCCCGTCCGCGCCGCGGCCGCGGCCGCTTCGCAGCCGGCATGACCGCCGCCTACCACTATCACATCAAACTGTTTCATCTCGCTCATGGCGCAACTTCGGATCCGGATTTCAGAAAGGCGCTATATAGCGGCTCGTTGCCTCAAACCCTAGGGGTCATTTGCCGATGCAGAACTGGGAGAACACCGCACCGAGCACATCTTCTACGCCAACCGAGCCCACGACCGCTCCAAGATGCCGGATAGCCAGGCGCACGTCTTCCGCTGCGAGTTCCGGACCGGTGCCAAGCTCCAGCGCATCCCGCGCAGCAATGAGGCAAGCGAGTCCATCGACCAATTGGGCGCGATGCCGGGCGCGTGTTATGACCGGCGCTTCAACAGATGCAGCCTTGTTGGAAATGAAGTCCGCCAGTGCGGCTTCGAGTTCGGGCACGCCATCACCATCTTTCGCGGAAATCTTGTAGTCGTATTCTGGGAGCCCGGCGGCCAGCTCGGTATCAGCCTTGTTTACCACGACTATATCTGTCGTTTGGCGGAACAACGAGTTCAACACACCCAGCTCAGGCGCGCCCCCGTCAACCATAAACAGGCGCAAGTCGGCCTCAGCAGCCACGCGTTCTGCCCGCCGAACGCCCTCGGCTTCAATCTCATCTTGGGTCTCACGCAAACCGGCCGTGTCGGATAGCCAGACTACCTGTCCGCCCATCACGCGCCGTACCTCAATCACATCGCGGGTTGTGCCTGGGGTTGATGTCACAATCGCCGCGTCGCGTCCGGCAAGGCGGTTGAGCAGGGTCGACTTTCCCGCATTCGGCGCGCCGATAATGGCGATGCGAAATCCATCCCGGATCTTCTCTCCGATCCCCCGGTCGCCAAGCGCTTCCTCGATTTCGTGAATCAATCGGGTCAGCTTCCGGATGACCGGTGCCGTGGTTTCCTCGGGTGCATCTTCTTCGTCCGGAAAGTCCACAACCACTTCAATCAAGGCAAGTATGCCCGTCAGGTCAGCCCGCCATTGGTCGTACTGCTCGGTCAGACCGCCCGTCAGTTGCCGAAGAGCCTGGGCTTTCTGTGCATTGGTCTCTGCTTCGATAATGTCAGCGACGCCTTCGGCCTCGGTCAAATCGATCTTGCCCGCTTCAAAGGCGCGTCGCGTGAACTCACCCGGCTCAGCCAAGCGCACTCCAGGCTCACTCGTCAGTGTACTGATTGCATGGGTTATGACGGCTGGACCGCCATGCAGGTAAAGCTCCAGCGTATCTTCACCGGTATAGGAATGCGGCCCGGGCATGAAGACGACGAGTCCCTCATCAATGAGATTTCCATCCTCGTCGCGAAATTTCGTCAGAGTGGCATGACGGGGTTCCGGCAGGCCGCAATCGAGCAGGGCACCTGCCAGTTTCCAGATCCGGTCTCCTGATAACCGGATAATACAGATAGCTGCTGGGGGCTGGCCCGAGGCGAGGGCGCAGATCGTGTCGCGCTCGCTCATGGCCAGGCTCGCTCCGCTAGTTCTTCATGGCTTCGAAGAACTCATCATTGTTCTTCGTCTGGCGCAATTTATCCAGAAGGAAGTCAATTGCATCATTCGTGCCCATTGGGCCAAGGATGCGACGCAGAATGTAGATCTTGGACAGCTGGGCAGCTGGCGTGATCAGTTCTTCTTTTCGCGTGCCAGATTTCATGATGTCGATGGCCGGGAAGGTCCGCTTGTCGGCGATCTTGCGATCCAGCACGACTTCGGAGTTACCCGTACCTTTGAATTCCTCGAAGATGACTTCATCCATGCGGCTACCGGTATCGATCAGGGCAGTGGCAACAATGGTCAGCGAGCCACCATTCTCGACATTCCGCGCCGCACCGAAGAAACGTTTGGGGCGCTGCAACGCGTTGGCATCCACACCACCGGTCAACACTTTACCAGAGCTTGGAACGGTCGTGTTGTAAGCACGGCCAAGACGCGTGATCGAATCGAGCAGGATGACGACGTCACGCTTGTGCTCAACGAGGCGCTTGGCTTTTTCGATTACCATTTCGGCGACTTGGACGTGACGTGTGGACGGCTCATCAAATGTCGAAGCCACGACTTCGCCCTTCACCGTACGTCGCATGTCAGTAACTTCTTCGGGACGCTCATCGATCAACAGGACGATCAAATAGCATTCAGGATGGTTTTCCTCGATGGCGGAGGCGATGTTCTGGAGCAACACCGTCTTACCGGTCCGCGGAGGCGCAACGATCAGCGCGCGCTGACCCTTACCGATGGGTGCGACAATGTCGATGACACGTCCTGAACGATCCTTGCGAGTTGGATCCTGGCTTTCCATGCGCAGACGCTCTTCGGGATAAAGCGGTGTGAGGTTGTCGAAGTGAACCTTCTTGTTGGCCTTGTCCGGTTCCTCGAAATTGATGCGCGAAACATCCGTCAGCGCGAAGTAGCGTTCATTGTCCTGCGGCGCGACGATCGGCCCTTCGACAGTATCACCAGTCCGGATGTTACCCTTCTTCAGAACTTCCGGACTGACATAGATATCGTCTGGTCCGGGCAAATAGTTGGATTCCGGTGAGCGCAGGAAGCCGAAGCCATCAGTCAGAACTTCCAGCACGCCCTGGCCCGTGATTTCTACTTCGCTATCCGCCAATTCCTTGAGGATTGCGAACAGCATGTCCTGTGTCCGCATGGACGAGGCATTCTCGACCTCCAGTTCTTCAGCATAGGAGAGCAATTCCTCTGGCGATTTTGCCTTGAGATCGCTGAGTTTTACACTGGTGATGTCGTCGAGCATGGAAGAGGCCATGGATGAATTCCGGATGAGGGGCCGCCGTCATGTGTGTCGGCAACCGGATTTTGGTAAATTGGGAGTTCTTCGCCCGCGCAAGGACTGCGCAGCGGTTTTGCCGCTTATGGGGCCAGAATGGTCAAATCGTCAAGGGGTTGGGCACGGGGCCTGCCTAAAACGGCCTGACGATCACCATGATAACGACGCCGATCATCAGCAGGAAGGGCACTTCATTCAACATCCGTAGGCGCTTGGCGGGAATCCCGTCGCCTCCTCGGTCAATCTTCCTTCCGACACCGATGAAATAACCGTGCAGACCGGACAGGATCAGCACGAGCAGGAGCTTTACATGCATCCAAGGCATGCTCAGCAAGCCTTGATTCATAACAAGCATGGCAACGCCAAGCACCCAAACGAGGATAAGGCTGGGATTCAGGATGATCATGCGCAACTTGTTCGATGCTTCTTTCATCGTCTCGAAAAGAGGCTCGCCCGGCTGGCTGGAAAGTTGATGAATTTTGTAGCGGGGATAAACGAGCAAGCCGCCCATCAGCGCAATCACGAACACAACATGCGCTGCCTTCACCCAGAGATACAGCATCAGGCGATGTCCTTGCGAACGGGATTGGCGCGTTGGCCGACTTTCGGATGGGCTGTGCGGTTCGGGCAATTCTTCCAGTCGCCAGGGCAAAGCCGGGAGTCTGCGCATGATCGGATCGGCAAGTCTTGTCCCATTGTCTTCAGCACTTCATCGCGCAGCATGGAGATAAACTCCTCATGCACGCCCAGCGCTTCCACGCGGGTATAGCTCGCGGCGCCGTGCTCTTCAGCCACAAGTCGGTACTCTTCGCCAAGTTCCACCAGTGTCTCGATATGCTCGGAGACAAAGGCAATGGGTGCAATCAGGATGTTCTTGCCTTCCTTGGCCGCTTTTTCGATTTCATCCTCGGTCGGCGGGCCAATCCATTTCAGCGGTCCGACGCGCGACTGGTAGCATGGCACAATCTCCCAGTCGGTCGGCACCCGCCCGGCGATCATCTCTGCCATGGCCTCGCACTGCCACTGGTAGGGATCTCCATCCTTCACGATTTTTTCCGGCAAACCGTGCGCTGACAGGAGAAGACGAACATTGCCGGGTTCACCCGCAGCTTTGTGTGCCTTCATGATCTGGTCGACATGCGAGGAGATCAGGCCTTCGGCGAAGGGATAGCAGCAGATTGTCTTGGCAATACCCTTGTAAGCCTTGTTCCAGGCCGTGAGGGACGAGCCTGTCGTCGTTGTGGAAAACTGCGGATAGAGCGGCAACAAGATGACTTCGTCTGCGCCCCAGGCTTTTACATCAGTCGCGGCTTCTTCGGTGAAAGGGTGCCAATAGCGCATCGCAATAAAACACCTGACCTCATCCTCAGGCAATTTTTCCTGCAGCGATGCCGTAAGCGCATCCGCCTGTTTTTGAGTCTCAGGCAAAAGCGGTGACCCACCGCCAGCATCCATCATGGCGTAATTCTTGATCACTGATGGCGCACGGGTCGTGGAGATCAGCCGAGCGAGAAACCAGCGAATGGGCAACGGCGCACCAATAATGGCTGGATCTCGGAACAGGTTTTTCAAAAAGGGTTTCACGGTCTTGTCCGAATCCGGTCCTCCCAGATTGAACAGAACTACGGCGATCTTTCGGCTCATGATTTCCTAGCCCTTCCGAATGATTTCCAGCACGCGCTCAACATGCGCGATCGGGGTTTCCGGCCGGATTCCGTGTCCAAGGTTGAAGACATGCGGCCGACCTTCATAGGCAGAGATAAGCTCGCGCACCCGATCGTCGAGTCGCTGACCCCCTTCAATCAGCAGGAGTGGGTCAAGATGTCCCTGTACCGGAAATCCGGCGGGCAGGGCGGCGTTCACAAAGGCTGGCACTGCTGCCGTATCGAGACCGACGGCCGTGATACCCGTCTCCTGAACGTATTCCGGCAGCATGGCAGACGCGCCGCGCGGAAATCCGATGATGGGAACCGTGACACCCATTTCCCTCAGCCGTGCGACCAGTTTCTTCGTTGGCGCGATAATGACTTCTCGGAAGATATTATTGGGCAGACCCTCGGCCCAGCTGTCGAACAACATCAATGCATCCGCGCCGGCTTCCACCTGCGCGGCCATATAGTGCGCTGTTGCTTCGCTGATGAGATCCAACACGTTCGCCAATTCGTCTGGCTTGCCATGTGCCCATCGCCAGGCGAGCGACTTGTCTGTCTTGCCGCGACCTTCGATAGCGTAGAGCCCGACCGTCCAGGGTGATCCGGCAAAACCAATCAAGGCTGTATCGTCGGGCAAGGCAGATTTCACACGAGCAACCGTCTCATAAACCGGAGACAATCGATCAGCCGCTTTCTGGGGTGTGACTTTTGCTAAATCAGCTGCTGTATCGATTTGCTGAACAATAGGTCCAACACCTTTTTCGAACCGCACACTCAGACCCACCGTGTCGAGGATCAGCAAAATGTCTGCAAACAGTATGGCGGCATCCATGCCATAACGACGTACTGGCTGAAGCGTCGCTTCCGCTGCCATTGAAGGCGTGTAGCAGAAATCGAGAAAGTTCTTCGCGCGCGCCCTCAGCTCGAGATACTCAGGAAGGTGACGACCAGCCTGTCGCATCATCCATACCGGAGGCGGGGCGACCACCTGTCCCTCAAGTACCTGAATCAGCTTAGGCTTGGTGTTCATGCCTCAGGCCCCCTTCCATCCCAAAATCAAACAAAGCCCGTCAGGGCGCTTATAACTATTAGACCGTGTAATTCGTGGAGAAAGGCCACACACAGGAATTGTCCAGCTAAATCCACAGGCGAGTCACAGGGTGTCGCACCCCGGTAAGGTTTCGTTAATTGTCGATTTTACCGAGGTTAACGATGGGTTAACACCCCAGTTGGAGTCACAGGTGCGAACGAAAGGGGATTCTGCCGGAGTCGAATTCGCTGGCTGTGACTCGATTGTGAATCCATTTGGGGAAGATCCTCTATCCACAGAGGACTCACAGGTCTTGTGTGTTTTGCCAACCTCGGCAACACAGGGGCGATGAACAAGCCACTCGCCCGCCTAAGCATATACTTCAATGTTCACCTGGTCTCTGACAGTACCGGTGAAACCCTGAATGCCATCCAGCGCGCTGCGTGTGCGCAGTTCAAGAATGTTCAGCCCCTTGAGCACAATTATTATTTGGTCCGCTCAGAACGCCAGTTAGAGCGCGTGATGAGGGAGATCGAAGCTGCACCGGGTGTGGTCTGGTACACGATCTCCGACGAGACACTGCGATCAAAACTCGAAGCCTTCTGCCGCGAAAAGGGCGTATCCACTTTGCCCGTACTGGATGCCTCCGTTGCCATGCTGGGCCGACATCTCGGTGTGTCGGCGAATCGGATCGTCGCGGGACAGCACGCATTGGATGATGACTATTTCGAGCGGATGGAAGCGATCAATTTCACGCTCGCGCATGATGATGGCCAGAATGTCGATGGGCTACGGAATGCTGATGTGATCCTGCTTGGTGTCAGTCGTACGTCCAAGACGCCGACCAGTGTCTATCTTGCGAACCGCAAGGTAAAGGCTGGTAATATTCCGCTGGTTCCCGGTGTTCCGCTTCCAGGATTCGTGGAAGAACTTGGTCCGAAAGGCCCACTGATCGTCGGCCTGAAAATCAGCGCTGAGCGGCTCGTCCAGATTCGGCGCCAGAGATTGATTTCCCTGCAGGAAGACGAACACACAATCTATGCGGATGAAGCGGCCGTGCGTGATGAGGTGACCCAAGCCAACCGCCTGTTCCAGCGCAACAAGTGGAAGACAATCGATGTGTCCCGCCGGTCTGTCGAGGAAACTGCTGCCGCTATCCTGAACCTTCTGAATGAGCGGAACGCCCAACCATGAGCCAGCGCATCATTCTAGCATCCGGCAGTCAAAGTCGGCGAGCCGTGCTGACCGCTGCCGGCATCGAGGCAGACACGATCAAGCCGAATGTGGACGAAGACGCAGCCAAAGCCTCTTTCCGCGCGAGCGACATGAAAGTGCGCGATCAGGCGATGCAACTTGCCGAACTGAAATCGGTGAAGATTTCGATGCGCGAACCGGGCCTGGTGATCGGTTGTGACCAGATGCTTTCACTCGATGGAGAGGCGTTCGACAAGCCGGTTGACCTTGCCGATGCTCGAAATCATTTGGTGAAGCTGTCCGGCAAGACGCACACATTGGAAACGGCGATTGTTATCAGCGAAGAAGGGAAACCCGTCTGGCGTCATCTGGCGAGGCCGAAATTGACTGTTCGCCCACTGAGTGGTGCCTTCATCGACACCTATGTTGAAACGGTCGGAGAACCGCTCTTGTCGACGGTTGGTGCCTACCAGCTTGAAGGGCTTGGCGCGCAATTGTTCACACGGATCGAAGGTGATTACTTCTCAATCCTGGGATTACCTCTTCTCCCGTTGCTGGACTATTTGCGGACACGTGGAGTGTTGTTGTCATGACCAAACTCTATGGGGTCGTCGGCGACCCAGTCAGTCATTCCCTGTCACCTGTGATTCATAATGCGTGGATACGCGAGCACGGTATCGATGCGACCTATGAGGCGATGCATATTCCGAAGGGTGAGTTTACGGATGGCCTGTCGTCTCTGGAAGAACGGATGGCGATGGGTCTGAACGTGACCTCTCCTCACAAGGAAGATGCCATAGCGCGGGCAGAAGGCACAAGCGATGTTGCGCGCCGCATTGGAGCAGCGAACACTCTGGTTCGGCTGAAGTCTGGTGGCTGGCTAGCGGAGAACACCGATGCCCCTGGTTTTACTGAATCCCTCGCCCAGGCGAACATTGAAATAGCTGATCAGAATGTCTGCCTGCTGGGAGCAGGGGGGGCCGCTCGAGCGGTTGCGCTGGCATTGTCCGACATGCGGGCAACCTTGACGATCTGTAATCGAACGCGATCCCGCGCAGAGGATCTTGTGAAACATTTGAACATTGATGCTGATATCCGAGACTTGGAGCATGCCGAAGCAGAGATGGGCAAGGCAGATCTGGTGATCAACACGCTGAGTCTTGGCCAGACGGGCCAGTCTCTTGACCTACCGGAAGGTAAGCTTCGGACGTTTTACGATATTTCTTATGGCAAGCCTGCCAAGGCGATATTGGCGCAGGCGGATACGGCCGGGTGGAAGCCAATGGATGGGCTGAGCATGCTGGTCGCGCAAGCGGCATTCAGTTTCGAACTCTGGTTCGGAGTTCTGCCGGATATGGAGTCTGCGATGGCTCGCTGTCGTAAACTGGTGGAGGCAACCACATGATCGTCCTTGGGCTGACAGGGTCTATCGGCATGGGTAAGTCTGCAACAGCGGATTTGTTTCGTGAGGAGGGTGTTCCGGTCTACGATGCCGACGCGGCTGTTCACGCACTTTATGCCAAGGGTGGGGCTGCCGTTGCACCGGTCGAGGCGGCTTTTCCGGGGGTGATGGTCGACGGTGCGATCGACCGGATGGCTTTGCGCACGCATGTGCTGGATGATGCCGAGGCGATGCGGAAGCTTGAGGCCATTGTGCACCCCCTTGCTGGTGATGCCCAGAAGCAATTTCGGGACAAGGCGCGCGAGGATGGCGCACGTTTCGTCGTGCTGGATATTCCTCTTCTGTATGAGGCTGGCGGCTATGCGTATTGCGACTATGTTGCGGTGGTGACCGCGCCTGCGGACGTCCAGCGCGAACGGGTATTGTCGCGACCGGGCATGACGGAGGAAACATTCGAGTCCATTCTGGCACGTCAGATGCCCGATGCAGAAAAGCGTGCAAAGGCGGATTTCATCATCTCCACAGCGCATGGTTTCGAATTTGCTGCCGATTGTGTTCGCGCCATAGTATCACTGATGAATCGTTTGGTTGAAGAGGCAAATTCATGAGTGAAGACATTCGCGAACTGGCATTCGATACTGAGACGACCGGCTTGCACCACCTTGAAGGGGACAGGGTGATCGAGATCGGGGCAGTCGAGATGATCAATCACATCCCGACAGGTCGCACGTTCCGGACCCTGATCAATCCAAAACGTTCTGTATCGGAGGATACGGTGCGCATTACAGGCATCACGGATGACGATCTGAGAGATGCCCCATTCTTTGAGCATCCGTCGGTTGTAGACGCGTTCCTTGAATTCTTGGGCGACGCCACGCTAGTGGCGCACAATGCCGGATTTGACCGGAACTTCCTGAACATGGAACTGGAAAAATGCGGACGTCCACCAATCCCTGAACCTCGCTGGATCGATACGGCGCAGATGGCCAGGAAGAAGTATCCGGGCGCGCCGGCAAATCTGGATGCGCTATGTCGCCGGTTTGAAATCTCGCTGGAAAGCCGGACCTTTCATGGCGCGCTGCTGGATAGCCAATTGCTGGCCAGTGTCTACCTGGAGCTGCTTGGCGGGCGGGCGCATGCCTTCACGTTCGAGAGCGAAGAAGAGCTCACCCGCGGTGAGCGCAAACGTGCCGCCCGGCAACGGCCAGTGCCACTGGAATCTTTGATTTCCGACGACGAGCGCGCCGCCCATTCTGCCTTTGTCGACAGTCTGGGCGAAGACTCAATCTGGAAAAAGTTTGGCTGATCAGGCCTGGCCGGTCGGCGCAGCAGGCGGCGTCTGACCGCCTTCGGCTGCGGCCCGCTGGTATTGCGACTGGTAGAGTTGCACAAAGTCGACCGGATCGATCAGGAGCGGTGGGAAACCACCTTCGCGGGTGATTTCAGCAATGATCCGGCGCGCGAATGGGAAGAGCAGGCGTGGGCACTCGATCAGCAGCATCGGTTCCATCTGTCCCTGTTGGGCGTTCTGGATCTGGAAGAGGCCGGCATAATCGAGTTCGCAAATGAACAGGACAGCCTGTTCAGCGGTCGCCTTGGCAGAGAGCTTCAGCGAGACTTCGTAAAGGCCATTGCCGTCGGCGTGCGGGGTCGCGCCGACATCAATGCCGAGGTCTATATTCGGCTGGGCTTGCACCGGGCCGACGCCGGGATTCTCGAATGACAGGTCCTTGATATACTGTCCAAGAACGCGCATGGCGGGCGCCTGAGGCGGCGTGCCCTGCGGTTGGGGGTTTTGCGGTGCGCTGGCATCTGTCATGCTGATCCTCCCTGAATCTGAAGCCGCGCGCCTAGCATGTGGCCCCCTAAGGCGCAACGTATCACTGGCATCATTGGGCTGTTCGCCCTATTTATGGTGTTACGCAATCCATCGGAGGAAGTTACGCGTCCATGTTTGATCCTGTGATCCAAGTTGTGATCCTTGCGGCCATCGCGCTGTTTGTCCTGTTCCGCCTCTATACGGTGCTCGGACGCGGTGAGGACAATTCTCCTGTGCAACGCACTCAGCCGGCCAAGCCACGCCAGGTTGATCCTGGCGCAAATGACTTGCCATTGCCCAATGCCGACAATGACCGTCCGATCTTTACCGGCCCGGCAGCAGGCGGGTTGGAAGACATCTACAATGCTGACAACAGCTTCAATGAGGCAACGTTCATGCGTGGCGCGAAGGCGGCCTACACGATGATCGTGACCGCTTTTGCGGCAGGTGACCGAGATACGCTGCGGCCTCTGCTGGATGATGACGTCTATGAGGCCTGGGACCACGCGATTGCGGAACGCGAAACGACCGGCGCCTCGGCGTTTGACCTCCTGCGCATTCGTCGAGCTGAAATCGAGAGCGCCGAGATGGACGGAAATATGGCGCGCATCTGGGTGCGCTATGAAGCCGAACTGGGCGATGGTGAGACGACCCGCACGGCGCGTGAGCTGTGGGCTTACATGCATGATGTGACCGCAAACGATCCCAATTGGATCCTCGATGATGTCGAAGAAGCCAAATAGGCAGTCTTCCACCACAAAGCGCGCATCCGGGGCGTGACAGCCCGCCCGAAAGCATTCCATAAATGGCGCCATGCTTCGCCGTATCCTTCTGTTTGCCAGCGCGCTTGTTCTGGCCTCGTGCCAGTCTGCGCCGCCACCGCCGGCTCCGTCGCCCAAGCCGTCGCCGACCCGGCCTGTGGATGTTGGCCCGTTGCCGCCAGCTGCGATTGAGCGTCCGGCGAGCTTCCGGGAGTTGCCGAACTGGGATGTGGCACCCATCGAATTGCCGCTGAGTGCGTTCAAACGGTCGTGCGTGAAGCTGCAGGACCGGTCGGCCGGGGACTTCATGGCCAATGTCGCCCCCTGGGCCGGATACGTTGCCGAGTGGCTGCCTGCCTGTGATGCGGTGAATGATGCGCAGGATGATGAGAGTGCAAGGCGCATCCTGGAATCCCTGTTTACCCCGGTCGAAATTTCCGATCCGTCCGGCAAGAGCCGCTTCACGGGCTATTTCGAGCCGCTTTACGAGGCGCGCTACACGCCGACGCCGCCCTTTACCGAGCCTGTGCCCGCGCTGCCCGCCGATCTCGTGCCGAATGGCGCAAGTCCAAAACAGCGCCTGCGCAATGGCGCGCTGAGACCGTATCCTTCCCGCGCTGAAATCACGACGTCGGGCGTCAGCGCGATTGCCTATGCCCACCCGGCCGATGTGTTCTTCCTGCAGATCCAGGGTTCGGGCCGGTTGCAGTTCCCTGACGGGCGTACCGTGCGCGCAGCCTATGCGGCGCATAATGGCCACCCGTTCCGGTCGACAGCCAACTGGCTGATGGAAACCGGCCGGATCACGGCGGGCGAGGCCAGCATGCAGGGCATACGTGCCTGGATGGACCGGGCCGGGCCGGTTGAGACACGTATGGCGATGAACCAGAATCCGCGCTTCGTGTTCTTCCGCGCCCTGCCGGAAGGGGATGCGGCGCTCGGACCGGAAGGGGCGCAAGCCGTGCCGCTGACGCCTTTGTCGTCGATGGCTGTGGATACCGATATCCATCCGCTGGGCGTGCCGATGTATGTGCAGACAACCGCGCCGGGCCTTGGCGGAGACTGGGCAGGCATGCTGGTTGCGCAGGATACGGGCGGCGCGATCAAGGGTGCAGTGCGCGGCGACCTCTATTTCGGCACGGGCCCGGAGGCGGGCGAGCGCGCCGGCACGATGAATGCGCCGGGCCGGTTGTGGGTGTTCCTGCCCAAAGGCGTGGCAGCGCGAATCCACACGTCTGACATGGCAACGCTTGGGTTCCATGCGGGCGCGCCGTAAGAGTGCGGTCATGACGAAACGCCGCCTGTCCCCGGAAGAATCCCGTGCATGGTCGCGCGTGGCCAGCACGATCAAGCCGATCGGCCCGGCAAAAGACAATCTTGAAGAGTTCGAGCGCGCGCTGGAAGCCGGCGAGCCGGTATCGCCAAACCGCGCCCGCAAGTCTTCCGCTGCCGGATTGATCGCTGCGGCGGGCCGGGCCCCCGAGAACCCCAAGGTCACGGCGCGGGCCGCCGACCGAAAAGGCGAGAAACGCGTCAAACGCGGGCGGCTGGAACTTGCCGGAAAGATCGACCTGCACGGCCATACTCAGGCGTCTGCCGAAGCGATGCTGGGAAGTTTCCTGCAGCGCAGCCGGGCCGAGGGCGCACGCTGTGTGTTGGTGATTACAGGTAAAGGGCGCGGGGGCGAGGGGGTTCTGCGTCGGAATTTCCTGGATTGGGTTCAGGGACCGTCGGCCAGTCATCTTGTGTCGGGCTATTCAGAGGCGCATGCGCGTCATGGGGGCTCGGGGGCGTTTTACTTGTTTCTCCGGCGGGCCGGCGTGCCCGGAACTCCTCGGACAGGGCGTTGAGCCTCCGCATGGTTTCCGCCTCTTGCGCTGCCAGCACTTCAGGGCTGAGGGCGTGCATGATCTGTATGGGGCCATAGAGATTGTCCAAAGGACGTTGTTCGAAGGCATCCACGTCAGCGTGCAGATAGTCCCGGTTTTTCGTGATGCGCCGCAGATACTTCACGATGGTCCGGTGACTTTGCAAATTATAGGTCGGCTGGAATTTCCGACGGAACGTGTTGCGGTGGCGGGCTTTACGTCTTGGCATCGACAGGTCTCCTCCGAGTGGATTCTCGTTTCAGCACTCCAAGCCGGCCTGGCGCGCGCCATCCGGGTATCTCGTAGTCGG